>NZ_JBEPBF010000086.1:0-44760 GCF_040298985.1 Streptomyces sp. NPDC001093
TGCGCGGTCAGGTTGACGCTCCTTCCGCTGCGCTCCAGGAGCGGGCCGCTACGCGGCTCAGCCTGGCAGAGCCAGGCTGGTTGCGGCCGCCGCTGCGCTCTGGCCGCAACGCCTCGCACTACGTGCGAGGCAACGGGCCACGCTTCGCGCGGCCTTGACGCGGCAGCAAGAGGCCGGGGGTGGGGGCGGTTCAGTCGAAGCAGCGCACCGCCCCTCGGCGGGGTGCAGTGAACGCCCCAGTTCTCGGTGGGTGCTTCAAACCGAAATCTTGGATAGAGACTGGAATGAGGCTCCGCCATCGCTGCAATTCAAAAAACGGAGAGGCCCCTTTTCGGAGCCTCCCTAGAATAGCGGTCTTCGCTATTTCGTGAATGAGTGCAGACGGTCGATCTCTTCGAATCCTGACGACTTGTAAAGAGCTTTGGCGGCGGTCCGGTCCCGGTCGTCACCGAGCGGTGCGTCATCGTCCACGAACAGGATCACCTCGCTGGCGCCCATGCGGTGGAGCACGTCCAGCGCGGTGTCGAGGAGGGCACGGCCGAGTCCCCGGCCGCGTGCGGCGGGCTCAACCCCGATCCACCATTGGAACCCCCGTGCCCTGCACGGGCGTTCCAATGGTGGCGTCGGCGAGGGTCTTGCCGTCCTCGGTGACGAGGAGGCGGCGGGTGTCGGGGGTGGCGGGCTCGGTGTCGTAGTGGGTGAGGCGGGGCAGTTCAGGAGCGGGCAGGGTGCGGTGCATGTACCGCCACAGGTCAGTTCCCCTGTACCCGGCGGCGGTGAGAGCGGCATGGGTGGCCGGGCGGTGGCGAACGGGGAGAGCTTCCAGGCCCAGGGTGAGGGCGCTGGTGAAGTGGAAGGCGTCCAGGGAGCGCGGGCCCATGTCGGTGGCGGCGTGGTCGAGTAGGGCGCGGGCCACCGTCTCGTTCTCCTGGCAGTGCAGCCAGAGGATGACGCCGTGGGCGTCCTTCGGGCGCAGCGCGTAGGAGACGACGCCGAGGACGGCTCCGGTGTCGTCCGTGGCCACGGACGTGGTGGGGAGGTCGAGTTCGACCCACCAGCCGGCGTCCACGCCTGAGCGGCCTGCCAGAGCCTCGGTGAGCATGGCCGGGGTGGTGAGGGGCTGGCCGGGGAGCCGGTCGGCGTTGATCAGGTCCAGGACTGCCGTCTGGTCGGTCGGGGCGTAGGGGCGCACGCTCACGCCCAGTGTGGGGCTCACGTACACAACCATCGCGCGATGCTCCTCTCTGTGTCCAGGAAGCGGGTAGTGGCCTCAGGAAGGCGCCTGGGCGCCTTCCCGAGGCTGTGTGGGTGAGGGCCAGGCCGTGAGGGTGGCGCCGTGCTCGACGGCGCCTCGCAGCCACTCCTCGACAGCCTCGACGGCGAGCAGGACGGACGGGGCCCGCTCGCGGGTGAGGTGGCCGGGGTCGATCAGGCCGAGGTCGGCGGCGAGCAGCGGCGTCCGGGGAGTGATGGCTGCCGCCTGCCGGGCCAGGGCCCGGGTGAAGTACTGCTTGCGACGTGGCAGGGCCCGCGACGGCGCGGCGGGACATCAGGCTGATCACCTGCGCCTTGCACCGCCAGTAGGCGGTAGGCAGATGCGGGCCGTAACGGACAGTCGGGTGTCGTGCCAGTTCGGGGTGGATTCACAGGTAAGCCGAAGGCTCAAGAGGTCGATCACCGCGATGCCGATCACGGCTTCGGAGTTTTGACGCCACGTGTGCTTCTCCCGCTGGGGCGCCTCATGGGCCGTCACTCTTGGATGTGGCGCAGCGCCCAGCACGCCCAGACGATGACGGCCACTGCCGTCACGATGGCCATCGAGCCGAGGGTGATCCCTGCCCGCGCCCGGATGCGACTGGCTCCCTCGTCGCCGCGCATGCGTCGCAGGGCGATGCCTCCTGAGACGACCGCCCAGATCCCCAGGGGCAGGACGAACAAGAGAGGGGGGAAGCGGAGTTGGTTCGGAACGGACGCCGGAAGCAGGGGGCAGCCGATCAGCGCGACAGCAATGGTGCCCAGCATGAGTGACCCCGCGCCCGTCGACTGCGGGATAGCCACTTCTTCGAACGGATCGATCTGCTGTGCGGAACTCATGGCCCGAAGGCTAGGCGGCGGACGATGTGTTCCGCCTGGGTGCAGCTACCCAGATGAGCGTAAGTAGTCCCTTCAGCGACACCAGCACCACCGATCCACAGCTCGCACAGGAACTCGCCCAGCACTCGGCTGACTACGAGAACACCAATCTCATGGCCGGAGCGCGCATCACCGACGCCACGGTTTTCAATCCTGGCTCGGCCGGCGGAAAGATGCAGTGTGGCAAGAACAACGTCGAACTGCTCTGCGAGTGGACCGACTCCGGAACCGTCGGCGGACTCCTAAGCAACGTGACCAGGGCCTGTTCCAAGTTCAGTTCGCAGGGCTGGTCAGCGGTCCAGCCAGTGCTGGGCAGGTGCCCCGACTGCCGCCCGGGATCTGCCGAGGTAATGGATGGGCCAGTCAACTGCCGTGGCATTCGTCCTATGTGGGGCGTAGGGCTCATCCGTCTCCCGCCCGATCTAGGACCGCTTGTGGCCTAGATCAGGCCTACCTTCGTTCGACCTTGTTGGAAGGCACTGTCCGTACAGCACCTGACTGGAGGATGAACGAATTGACGACGTATGTACTGGTTCCCGGGGCCTGGCTGGGCGCGTGGGCCTGGCAGCACACAGCCCACGCATTGGCGAAGCTCGGTCACCGGGCACTGCCGCTCAGCCTGACCGGGCTGGGCGAACGAGCGCAGCTCGGCGGACCCGACACCGACTTGGACACTCACATCGCAGACATCACCGCTTTTGTCGAGGCGCAGAACCTGTCCGACGTGACGCTCGTGGCGCACAGCTACGCGGCAGCGCCGGTGAGCGGCGCCGCCGGTCGGCTCGGCCGACGGCTTCGTCGGCTGGTCTACGTCGACAGCGCGCCGTTCAGCGAGGGCATGAGCATGCTCGGACTGATGCCGCCGGAGCGAGTGGCGAGGATCCGACGCCAGGTCGCCGAGGACGGGGAGGGCTGGCGGCTGCCGCTGCCTCCGTTTGAGGAACTGGGATCCGAGCGCACCCTCGACGGGCTCGGACCCGAACAACGCCGGCTGCTACGGACCCAAGGCATGCCGCAGCCCTTCCGTACCTTTGAGCAGCCATTGGCCAGCGCCGCCAAGCCCGGCCCCGAGGTGGACCGCGTGGTCATCGCCTGCCATGACTTCACCGCGATGCTGGACGCCGACGAGCCTCTGCTTGCCGGTCTGAACATGTCGCCGTGGCGCCGGTTCGATCTGGCTACCGGGCACTGGCCGATGCTGTCGGCCCCGGGCGAACTGGCCTCAATCCTCCACGAGGTCGCGTGCGACCACGCCGACTGACGCCGTCTCGACAACACGTCGAGGGCGACCAGTAGAAGTGCTGTGTGCGGGGTGATCTGAGCGAAGCCGAGTGGGAGTTGGTCGAGCCCCATCTGCCGTTGGGCGAGCGCGGGCCGATCCTCAACCTGCGCCGACACTTCAATGCGGTGATGTGGCGGTTCAGGACGGGGAGTCCGTGGCGGGACATACCCGAGCGGTACGGACCCTGGTCGACCGTCTACGGACGGTTCCAGATCTGGGTCGCCGCCGGGACCTTCCAGACACTGATGGACACGATGATCGCCGAAGCGGCGAGTCGAGGGCAGGTCGACCTGAGCCTGGTCAGCGTGGACTCGACGGTGTCCCGCGCGCACCACCACGCTGCCGGGATGGCCGTCGACCCAGAGCTCCCGAGCAGGCTACGCCGCACGCCACAGCGTCGGCACATACCGACAATCAACGAAGGTGACCTACATGCGCTGCAGATGACAAGAACTGATCAGCCAACCCGAAACCCGATAAACCCGCAGCTCATGGCGCCGACCACACAGAGGAACACGCCCTCTCCCCCGACCATGTGGTGGCGGATCAGGTCGGTGACGGCTCCGGCGACGTCGCAGGCTGTGACGATGTCACACGGTCTCGCGATACAGCCGGAGGAGGTGGTGCATCCGACGGTGAAGCGGGTCCGAATGTAGGGCGCGTAGGGGATGAGCACGCCGACTCCCCGGCCCCGGGCCGAGGCCGGCAGGGTGCCGAGGCTGTTGCCACCGGTGGCGGCGGACCGCACAGCCGCGCTCACCGGGCCCCGCACCTCGACTGCCGGGTCGCGCTTGCGGCCCGGTACCTTCTTGCCGCAGCAGGCCCCGTCGACTCCGCCGGCACCCCGACCGCCGCGTGCGCGCTCCGGGCGTCGAGCGGGACCCCGGACGGACCCGTTCTGAAGCGCATCCCCGTGCCACACCCGGCCGGCGGACGTCCTCGCACCCGACCTGGCCGTCTGAGCGCCGACAAGACACCCATGCAGCTATGGGCGCCCGCGTTCGGCCATTGCCTCCGTCGGCGCGTGCCGGCTGACGTCCCCGGCTGCCCTTCCCCGGCTGCCCTTCCCCGCCGCGCTGCCCCGCTTGCCTGCGAGCCGGAGCCGCCCGTACCGTCCTTACCTGCTCAGCCTGCCGACGAGATGAGGACGTCTGAGGGCCGGGCCCCTGAAGCTGCGGCGCTCTCCGCAGGCCAGGCGGCTGTGGCGAACCACCGGCCGTGTCGTGGCCGCCCCGCAGACGGGATCGGTACGCGGCCGAACGGCGCTCGTCCCTGGCGTGTCCTTGAGTGCCGTTGACGAGCGGCGGACCAACCGGCATGCGAAGAGAGATCCTCGGACGGTGGTCTCGGCGGTGTCAGCTTCGGCGAGGACGCGGTGAACGGCGGGGCGGTCAGTGGGAGTCCGGTGCGGGGACATGGACGCCGGCGGCGCGCAGCCTGGTCTCGACGAGCGCGGCCAGCCGGGCCGAGGCCGGCGCCTGCTCTGCGGCGTGTTGAGTGATCAGCTTGTAGCGGGTCGCGGCCTGGGTGCGGGCTTGCAGGCCGGTCACGATCTTCAGCCGTGCGGGGTTGGCGAGGTAGTGATCGGCCATGGCGGTGGCGAGTTCGGCGATGCGGGGATCGTCCGGTTCCCAGGACGCGGCTTCGGCGGCGCGCTTGCTCAAGGCGACGAACCGTTGGTCCTCGAGGGCGTGCTCGACGTGCGTGAGGTAGTCGTCGAAGCCCTCGGGGACCAGGGCCCTGGCCAGCACCCACCCCTCCCGGGCAGCGGCCACCTCGTCGGCGGTGAAGCCGAGGCCGGGCATCCGCTCCAGCAGCGCCACCGCGCGGTCGGGCAGCAACGCCCGGTTGCCGTCGGCGAGCCGGTGCAGCGTGTCACGCCGTGCCATCAACTCCTCGATCTGCTCGGTGAGTTGCCGCTCGACGTCGGCGAGCGCGGCGGTGAACGACACGGTGTCGGCGCCGAGCAGAGGCCCGATCTCGGCCAGCGGGACGCCCGCCCCGGCAAGGGTCCGGACCTGCACCAGTCGCAGCAACTGGGCCGATCCGTACCTGCGGTAACCAGAGCTGTCGCGTTCGGGCTCCTCGACAAGGCCCAGCTTGTGGTAGTGCCGTACCGTCTTGACCGTGACGCCGGCGAACGCCGCTGCCTGCCCGACCGTGACTCCGTTCCTCATCTGCTCAGCCTGCCTCATGCCCGGGCCCGGCCGCGAATGCGTACACCGCGGCGCAGTACGTGGGTGCGCCGCGCCGAACTCGGTGAGGCGGCGCGGCCCTGGTTCGCGTTCAGCCCGCCGGCTGAGCCGGATCGGCCTTCCCGCCGCAGAACACCTCGTTGACGAGCCGCTGTGTGGCGTTCTGAAACGGCACGGCCAGCGACAGCGTGGCGTCGTCCACATAGTTCAGCGCGGCGGTCAGGTTCTTGCTGCCATCGGGCGTGCTGAACATCATCGCGGCATGACCCGCTGCGCCGCCGTTGTGGGTGACCACGGTGCCGCCGCGGCCCGTGTCCTGCACGAACACCCCCAGGCCGTAACCCATGTTCGGGACGGGCGTCGGGCGCGGCGTGCACATCTCGGCCAGCAGTTCGGCCGGCAGGAGCTCGCCGCTCATCAGTGCGGAGATGAAGGCGTGCAGATCGCGGGTGGTCGAGATCATGTCACCGCCGCTGGAGATCCAGGAGGGGTTGTGGCGGGTGACGTCGACGGTCTTCTCCTGCCCGCCGTCCTCGTACCGGTAGTAGGCGTGGGCGTGCGGCTCGGGGATCTCGGTCTGCGCGGTCGGTGCCACGGTGCCCGTCAACCTGAGCGGCCCCAGGATCAGCCGCTGCATCTCCTGGGCGACCGGGCGGCAGGTGACCACGGCGACCTTGCCGGGCACGGAGAGTGTCCCGCGGTGTGCACTCGCGGCCCTGCTCCGCCGCGACGGTGCCTGGTAAGCGTGGCCACGGGCATCCGCGTGGCGCGGGTGCCGCGGCGAAGGGAAGGGCCTGTGCACGAGCGCACGAAGAACCCGCGGAACGACACGACGTCGCGCACGGCGCCCGACCGCCGGACCGCTGCCCGGCCGTCCGCCACGGATCAGAAGGTCCGGGCGGACGCACCGATGACTCCGCAGACGGCTCTGTTCCTCCAGACCACCGTCGGCAACGCGGCGGTCGCCCGGATGATCCAGCAACAGCGGCACGCCCACCGCCCCCCTGACGGCGGACGGGATGCCGCGACCGGCGCGGAGGCCGAGGCCGAGGCCGCACCGGTGCAGCGCTCCGCCGTGCACGACGTCCTGCGCTCTCCGGGCCGGCCGCTGGCCGAACCGGTGCGCACCGAGATGGAATCGCGCCTGGGGGAGGACTTCCGTGCCGTGCGCGTCCACGATGACGCCCCGGCCGCCCGGTCTGCGGCCGAGATCGGCGCCCGCGCCTACACCTCGGGCGACCACGTTGTGCTCGGCCGCGGCGGCTCGGACGACCACACCCTCGCTCACGAACTGACTCACGTGATCCAGCAGCGGCAGGGCCCGGTGGCCGGCACCGAGATCGGATCGGGACTGCGGGTGTCGAGCCCCTCCGACCGCTTCGAGCGCGCGGCCGAGGCGAACGCCACCGAGGCCCTGCGCCGCCCGCTGCCCGCGCCGGTGGCCCGGCCCTTCCCGGGGTCCGGCCCGGTGCCGCTCGGGGGTTCGCGGACGGAGGACCACTCGCGGGCGCCGATTCAGCGTGCTCCCGAGGCGACCACCACTGCTGCACCGGTCGCGACGCAGGCCGCCTTCACGCACCTTGCGGGGGACGATCTGGAAGGCGAGTGCGGCGGCTTCGAACGCAGGCGGGCGTTGAGCGTCAACCCGCCTCAGCAGGGGGTGATCATCCAGGAGATCAACCGGGTCTTCGCCGTGGAACAGTGGGACGGGACGGCATGGACTGCCCTGCCGAGCACGGCCATCGACGCCTACGTCACGGCGAGGAACTCCACCGTGCACGCCACTGTCGGCCGCTATTGGGAGTTGTGGGAGGTAGACGCGCAGGGCAACGTCTCCGACGGCGCGGAGGACACCTTCGGTCTGCCCTCCATCATCCCGGGAAGGAAACGCAAGGACACCACGCGGGGGACCTACACGATCACGGGGGACGCGGTGTTCTACCCCACCACTGCGGCGCCGGGCACCCTGGGATTCACCCGGGGCGGGGCCGCGCCCGCCGGGGGCCTGTACAGCACCCTGTCCGACCCGTCGGGGGCCATCGCGGCCAACGGACTCACCGCCACCGGCCAGCCGGTGCGCTGCCGGGTCCACGTCTCGTGGGACAGCTCCGCGAAAGACAGGTACTCGGTGGTCACCATGACTTGAGCCGAGCGGGCGCTGGGCGATCGCCGACCGGAGCGGGGTCGGCCTCGGCCGCCTCTGTTCGGGGAGGTCTACAGCTCGAAGTCCAGGTGCAGCACCTCGTTGATGTGCACTTCTTCCAGGGAGCCCGCGCGGCGGCCGTCGTCCTGGAAGTACACCTCCTTGAGCGCCTCATGACCTTGAGTTTTAACCTCCGAGATTCGAACGCGTGGCGGCAAGGCCCTCAAATGCCCAGGCCCTGCGACCGTTGCGTGCTGCCCTCGCCGGTACACGGGAGTTTCGGCACGCAGGCCGGCACGAGGGTTGTCTGGCCGGTGTACGGAAACCTCTTTGGCTGGGCGGGGCAGGCCCGCGCAGTTCCGACGGCGCGCATGAGCGGCAGACTGAGTCACGGACGGCGGCCCGACTCGGGTGCATGGCGATGCCCAGCCGAGTCTTGCCCCTGACCCAGGGGTCAAGGTTTAGCGTCCGGACATGAACGCGACTCACCGCCTCGTGCGCCTGGTCCGCCGCCCTGCTGGATTGCCGACTGCGGACGACTTCACCCTGACACGGGTCCCCATCCCGCGTCCCGAGGCCGGCCAGGTACTCGTCCGCAACACCCATTTCCTGGTGTTTCCAGGCCTGCGGACCCTCATCGGAGGCGAGACCCGTGATGTCCCACTGCCACCGCTGTGCCCCGGTGACACTCTGGTCTCGGTCGGTCTCGCGCTCGCGGGCCGTGCCGGCGCCCGGATGACGGACGTCTTCGGGGCACCGGTCGGCCGAAACACCCTGCTGAGGCTGATCGCCTCGCTTCCGGATCCTCCGGTCGTGACACCCCGCGTGGTCGGCGTGGACGAATACGCTCAGCGCAAGGGCCGGATCTACGGAACTGTACTCGTCGACGTCGAGACACGTCGCCCGGTGGGCCTCCTGCCAGACCGGGAAGCGGACACACTCGCGGCCTGGCTCGCCGAGCGGCCCGGCATCGAGGTCGTCTGCCGCGACCGCGCTCCCTTCTTCGCCGAAGGCGCCACCCGCGGTGCCCCGCAGGCACTGCAGGTCGCCGGCCGGTGGCACCTGTGGCACAACCTGGGCGAAGCCGCCGAGAAGTGCGTCTACCGGCATCGCGGCTGCCTGCGCCCCATTCCGGCACCGCCGGCCGAGCCACAGGAGGAAGTGGAGCAAGCTGCCTTATCGCCCTGGCCGACGGGTCACCGGTTCGCCGAACGCACCCGCACCAAGCACTCGACCATCCACGCACTCCTGGCTGCCGGGCACAGCAAGCGGTCCGTGGCCCGGCGGCTCGGTATGGGCCTCAACACCATCCTGCGCTTCTCCCGCGCCACCACTCCGGAGGAGTTGTTCACCGGCCAGTGGCAGAGCCGTGCGACCAAGCTCGATGCCTTCAAGCCCTACCTCGACCAGCGCTGGCAGGAGGGCTGCACCAATGCCTGGAAACTGTGGGAGGAGATCAGTGAACAGGGCTACCGGACGGCTACAGCAGCGTCCGCGACTACGTGAGTAGGACTCTTCGCGGCAAGCCACAGCCGGTCGGGCCCCGGCCGCCATCGGCCCGTGCCGTCACCCGCTGGATCCTCACGCACCCGGACGCTCTGCCCGAAAGTGACCGACTCCAGCTCAAAGCCGTGCTGGCCCACTGTCCTGAACTGACGACGCTTGCCGGGCATGTGCGCCCTTTCGCCCACATGGTCACCCACCTGCAAGGCGACCGTCTGCCGGAGTGGATCGAATCGGCCACGGCCACCACCGAGCTGCCCAGTCTCAGCAGATTCGCCCAGCACCTCGAACGCGACCTCGCCGCCGTCATCGCCGGACTCACACAGCCGTGGAACTCAGGTGTCGTGGAAGGTCATGTCAACCGGATCAAGATGCTCAAGCGCCAGATGTTCGGCCGCGCGGGGCTCGAACTCCTTCGCAATCGAGTCCTGTTGGCGTGACCGAGCGTCACCACCCCACAAGAAGTGGACACCAGATGGTTCCGGGCTGACCCTACTCGGTCGTGGCCGCACTGGAAACCGGCCGGACCTCATGGACGGCAGTACTGGACGCGGTGCGCCTGGACCCCGGCGCCGACGTCGCCGCGGTGACCGCGGTCCAGCTCCGCGAGGTCGTCGAACGGCTCGTCGCCGCCGGCCAGTGGAAGCAGGGCGACCCCAACGTCCTGGTGGTGTTGGACGCCGAATACGACCCGCCCCGCATCGCCCACTTGCTGGGCGACCTGCCCCCGTTCGCTATGCCGGAGTTGTACGAGCCGCGGCTGCCGCTGCTCGCGCCTACGGCACCAACTGCTGGACGTCCTGCAGCACTTAGGCACGACCGATCACGACTGGGGCGCCTAGGCCCGCAACGTCACCGCCGAACTCGGAGCCCGCGTCCCCCACGCCACGCCGAGCAACCGACACGGCCTGCCCGAACGAGTCTCGTAGGGCTCGGCTGCTTTCACTGTGGTTCCCCGCTGTTCCCAGCTCGATCTGGTGCGGTGGTGGTGCTGAGCGGTGGCGCCCGGGAGGCGATCAGCCGGGCATGTTCCATTCATCGAGGCGGATCTTCACCTGCCGGTTCAGCTGCCATGCCTGACCTGCTACTTGACGACCGTTCAAGTGGTTGCCTAGTATTCAAGTCGTGGATATCAGCGACTCTCTCAACGCAGTCAATGAAGCGCAGAACGCGATGGTGCGCGGACGCCGTGAGTCGGTGTGGCGCGTGATCGTCCCACCCGTGCTCTTCACAGCCGCCATAGGTGCTGCTTTCACCCCCGAGGTGTTCCACGTCGACCACACCCCCGTCTTGACCGCAGTCGGCGTCGTGGCGGCCATCGGGATGTTTGCGTGCTTTGCCGTCCCGTCGTGGCTGGACGCCAAACGTACGGGCGTGGCGATGCTGCCGAACCGGGACATCAGCGCACGGTCACGGAACAGGCTGATGATGTTGGATGTGGCCCTGGGGGCCGTCTGCGCCGTATTCTTCGCCGCCTTCGGCATGACCGGCTTCCTGGTCGCCATGGCTGGCTTCGCCTGGATTCGTGGAGGGGCTCGGGCATGGATGCAGCGCGCGTGAACGACAGCGGTCCGATGCTGGCGGAAGCCTTCCTTCAGCCGACGCGGCTGAGAATCGCCGCCGCGCTGTCGGTGTGCTGCTCGGCAGCCTTCCCCGAGGTACGCGACCGCCTCGAGATCTCCGACTCACTGTTGTCCAAGCATGTGGCCATCCTGCGTAAGCAGGGGCTGGTCACGGTCGCCAAGACCATGAACGGCACCATGCCGCGCACAACACTGGCCCTGACCCGTCAGGGGCGTCAGGTATTCACCAACCATCTGGCTATGCTGACGAAGATGGCCGACGACGCAGCCAGCCAGCCCGTAGGAATGACGGACGAGGCAGCCGCCTCGCCAGAAGTGTCCCGAAGTGTGATTCAGTAAGCCCCGTGCCGGGGGGTGCCCGTCTTCTCCACGGGCACCCCCCGGCACGGATGTTCAGGCTCGGCGGTTGTAACACACTGTGCCTGCCCCCAGGCCGCGGCTGAGCCGGGCCGCCGGCAGGCGATGGAGTCGGGAGCAGACCCTGCCTTCGGGTGTCTCTGGGACCCTGCGGGGGTGTTCGGCTCCCTGTTTCCTCACCGAGGCCGCTTTCACCGGTTGGGCAACTTCTCCCTGCACAACCGATTGGCCTGCGACGGGTGTCAGCAGCCGTGGCCGAAAGTCGCGTTGGAGATGACGGCCGAAGCGATGCCCGAGCAGACACCGCTGGACGTGGTCACGGTGATCGTCGGGGAGGTCGCCGGGGCCTCGGCCTCAGCCGAAGCGCCGAGACGGTCGGCGGTGGTGTAAGCGATGTAGCCGGAGATCAGAGTCTCGGTCATGACGCCGGTTCCTTTCGGTATGTGAAAGCGGGTCAGCAGTTGTAGTGGCTGGTGGCGGCCGAGATGGCGCTTTCCGCCGCGGAGGCAGCCATGGCGGAGCACTCGGGCGACGAGACCGTCGTGACGGTCAGCGGCGTGGTGGCCGGAGCCTGGCCCGTGGCGGAGGCGCCCAGGCGGTCGGCGGTGGTGTAGGCGATGTAGCCGGAGATCAGAGTCTCGGTCATGATGTCGTTCCTTTCGTTGGATGGTGTCGGCCGATCCGAGGGGTGAGACCTGCCGTTGCCGGGCCTGAAGCAGGACGGCTGTTCTTCGGCCTCCCGCTGGCCCGTGGATCATGTCTAACAGCGTGGCGGGCCACTACAGAAAATCGTTACTTTCCCCAGAGGTCGCCGTTGTGTTCGAAGCCGGTTGCGGACAGGTGGGATCGCAGCTTGAACAGCTCCAGATAGATCTCTCCGAGAGCGATTTTCAACTGTGTTAGGCGGTCGTCCTCTTCATCGTCAATCTCGGGTTTTTTTCGAACGACCTCTCCTTCGAGGCCCATTTTCCCCGCTTCGACGAACCTGCGGCGCCATGTCCACACCGTCTGCTCCGCTACCCCCGCACGCGCGGCAGCCTGCGGGACCGTCTCTCGTCCGGTCAGCACGCTCAGGACCACGTCGGCTTTCTCCGGGATGGGCATCAGGTGTGGTCGCCCACGCCTCTTGCCTTCCTGCGAAGCAGTCATGCCTTAGACCATGGATAGCTCGGGAAGCGGCGGGGACGACAGGTTCCGTGCCGGATTGGAAGGATCGATCCCGTTGTCGATAAACGCCTCGTAGATGGCTTGGTCGGCGCCATCGGTCTCCCCGAGGACTGCGTGCTGGACCAACGCTGTAGCGATGATGTTCATGCGGTGTTGGCCGAAACTCAGGCGCTGCATGTGCGGACGCGGGTCATCCGGCTCCCAGGCCGCCGACATGCCCGGCGCAAGCGGGTGTGTGATCGGCGAGACCTGCTCGTCCAGCTCCATTTCCGGGACGAGGGCCGCCAGCGCCTTGGCATGCTGCCATGACTGAGGCGGCAGGTAGACCACGATCGCGTCGCGGCGGGGGTAGGACGTCGTGGACGACAGTACCTTCGCCCGGTACACCGCTGTGTTGTCCTCCAGGTACGTCAGCACGGTTTTCCACGCGCTCACAGCGTGGGCGAGGTCTCGGCAGTGCAGATACAGCCTCAGGAGGCCGGGGCTCGTCTTGTGCTCCTGGGATGAGGTCACCAGGTAGAAGCCGGTCGACAGCGCCGGCCGGCGTGCGGGAAGGGAGATTTTGGCGACCTGTCCGGTCTGTTCGAGGATCGTGCTGACAGGTACTCGGACACGTACCGAGTCGATCTGCACCACCTGCGTAGAGTTGACCGGTTCTCCGCACAGGGCCGCAGTGATGACGGTGTCTTTGTGCGGGGTGTGCCGAGCGATCATTTCCTCGGACAGTGGCTCGCGCACGGTACGCGCCGAAAGGCCGTGTTCGTCCTTCGGGATCCCTGCGTGTAGCCGTGTGTACAGCAGTGTGCCGAGAACACCGGACAGGGCGGCTGTCGAACCGGCCGTCACCTCCTCTCCGTCGACGGTGGCTGTCAGCCCTGGGGCGTCCACGCTCGTACGGTGGATGATGTCCGAGATGGCGGAGGGGATCATCACACGTCCAATCCGATGGTCTTGGTGAACTGCTCGGGTGAGAGCAGGGCGGTCCGGCCTATGCCAGCCGCTGCGCGGGAGATCGCCGGCAGGCGCGAGGACTGTTCCGAGAGAGCGATCATGCGGTCGAACATGTGCCATCCGGCCCACCGCACCGCTCGTACCGCCAATTCTTCGCAGGCACCCGGGTCGATGCTGCGGTAGCCGCGCCAGAACGCCTCGGTAATGGGCCGCAGCCGGTCGAGTTCGGCAGTTCCCGCCGCGATGACCTCGGAGTCGCTGGGCTGGTAGTCGGCCTGTCCGGGATGTTCTTTGCTGACCTTTTCCGGGATGCCGTTGACGGCCCGGTAGAGCCACTCGCCAGCGAAGGCTCCGATGTCGCGGGCGGGGTCTCCGAGGCGGAACTCCTCCCAGTCGATGACGTACAGCCGCTCGCCGTCCCAGAGGACCTGGTCGATGCGCACGTCGCCATGGACGGGCTGGTGGAACGCAGCGGCGTCGTCCGCGAGCTCCGCGATGGCCTTGGCCACCTCGGTGTCGGTGTGCAGGATCGACCATGCCTCGATCGACCCGGCCGATGAGTCGGCGTACGACGAGACCGGTATGGCTTCCAGACCCCTCACCGGTGGTGTCGGGCTGGTGCCGCTGTCGGCGTGGCTCCTGCTCACCTTGAGGGTGTGCAGCTCCGCCAGGGCCTTGCCTGTCCGCGCAGCCAGATCGTCGGTGAACGCGTCGTCCGCCGCGAGTTCGGCGGCTGAGACCGTCTCGTGAAGGTGCTCGTGGACGACGAGCTGATGGTTCAGGTCGTAGCCGAGAAGCTTCGGCGTTGCCAGGTGCTCCAGCTCGTGGCGAGAGACGAGTTGGTCGAACGCGGCCAGGTGGTGGATGCGCACCTGGATGTCGGTGGGGTGCCCCACGATCTGCTTGACGAACACCGAGTGGCCGCTCGTGGTCGTGCCTGACCAGTTGTCGTTACGGCCGCGATAGGCGCTTACTTCGTTCTCTGTCAGTTGGCCGAGCCCCAGGCGCGACAACAGGCCATTGACGTGAGGTGCCGAGCTGAGGGCGACCGGTTGTACCCGTATGCGGGTCTTGGTCTCTTCGGACATTGAATGGCATGCCTTTCTCTCTAGCTGGTGGCGAATGAGGCGGTGATGTCGGAGAGATCACGGATGGCGGTGCCCAGCCCGTGAGAGGTGATCGATGACATGGGGTTGAGGATGACCTCGGCGACGCCGCACTGGCGGTAGGCACCCAGCAATTCGGCGATCTGCTGTGAACTGCCGTGCACAAAGGTGCCGCTGTCGACCAGGGCCTTGGCTCCGGCCGCCGGGTCGTCGGCGTGCGCCGTCACCCCGGCGCGGCGCAACATGTCCGTGTAGTGCGGCATGGACAGGTGGACACCTGCTGCTTTCTGCGCCACCTCGTACACGTTCTTGCCGTGGCGGTCGGGGTACACATGGACGACCGTCGCCACCTCCGGTACCGGCCTCGCGGCGGCCGTGGCGCCCTCGGTCAGTGCGGGAATGATGTGGTCGCGCACATAGGTCGGGGGCGTCATCCATGTGATGGCCAGATCCGCACAGGTGGCGACGCGACGCGCCATGCCGGGGCGCAGTACACCAGCGGCCCAGTACACCGGCGGATGCGGCAGTGGTTCTAGCTGGAAGTCGACGTGGTAGAGGTCACCGTGGTGGGTGACGGTCTCACCATCGGTGAAGCGCCGGGCGAGGGTCAGGAACTCCGAAGTCGCCGATGCGGGCTTGCCCAGCTTCTCCCCCAGGGCCGCGACTTGGAAGCCGGCGGATCCCGGCCCGTACCCAGCCACGTAGGAGTGCCCGCTCAGCATGGCCACCCCACGCGCCTGGGCGGCTGCGTCGAGCGGATGCCGCAACGGAAACAGCGTCACCGCCGATCCCATCGGCATGCGGATGCCCGCCCCGCACAGATAGGAGAAGATCTGGTGCGTCTCCGCCCGCAGGGACTGACCGGTCCACAGCCGGTGTACGCCAAGGCTCTGTGCGGTCTTGGCGAACGGCAGCAGCATGGCCGGGTTGGACACCTGCGCCGGATACAGCCACGAAAGGCGCATCACATGCCTCCGGCCATGGCGGTCTGCCGCCGGCCGGCCAGCTTCGACCCGGATTCCTTGCGGGCGGCACGGTGGAGCATCTTCGGCGCCAGCCACATCCCGGCCACGATCCACGCCACCAGAACGAGCGCGACCCAGGGGCGCTGCCAGGAATGCGAGGTCTCGGCGACGAGCATCTGGTCGGGAAGCATTGCTGAACGGATTCCCTGGGCCATCCACTTGACCGGGAAGACTTCCAGCACCCACTGCACATAGCGGGGCATGGCGGCGAAGGGAACGAAGACTCCCGACAGCATGACCAGCGCGTAGACCGGCAACTGCAGCAGTGCGGAGGCGCGCTGGGAGTCCAGCAGTGCTCCCAGGGTCGCGCCCAGCGGTACCGTCGCCAGGATGCCCAGGACCAGGACCCAGATCAACGTGGCCCACTTCAGGGGGGTCGACGGCAGCGGCATCGCGAACGCCAGATGTGCGGCGATGAGCATGACGATCGCGGCCGCTGCCGCGCGGACGCATATGTGCAGCATCCTCCCGACCAGGTAGGCGGGCATGCCGTCCGGGGTTCCGCGCAGCCGGAGCATGGTGCCGTCGTGCCGGTCCATGCTGATCATGCTTGCGGTCGAGGACAGCCCTTCGATGGCAGCGACCATGGCCACGCCGCCGGTCACCATCAACAGTGACTGCTTGATGTGGGTCCCGGCGACGAACCCGGAGCGCTGCGAGGCCATGAACAGGAAGATCCCTGGGGTCAGCAGCAGACCCACGATCTCCATCTTCGAGGTCACAGCCAACTTGATCAGTACGCGGGCGCGGTCCCACCCGGTAGCGGCGATCTTCTGGGTGCGCGTGCTCACATCTCCCCCTGTTCACGCAGGAACGACAGGTAGGTGTCCTCCAGCGTGGGGCGGACCACCTCGATCCCGGGTATGGGCCCTTGGTATGACTGGGTGAGTTCGTAGACCAGCTTTTCCGGGCTGGCGGTGTGCTCCACCCGCTTGGTGCCGTCGTGTCCCATCCAGCGGACGACGGACTGCTCCGAGACCTGCTGGGCCAGCGAGTGCAGGGTTCCGGAAATACGCACACGCCCCCCGACCAGGATGCTGACGGTGTCGGCCAGCCGCTCGGCCTCGGCCAGGTCATGGGTGGTCAGCACCACCGTCACGCCGGTGGAGTCGCGCATGCCCAGGATCAGGTCGTGGAATTCCCGGCGCGCTTGGGGGTCGAAACCGGCGGTGGGTTCGTCGAGGAACAGCACCTCCGGGCGGCCGATGATCCCCAAGGCGACATCCACCCGCCGCCGCTGCCCGCCGGAGAGGGTCTGCAGCTCCTTGTCGGCCCGGTCGGTCAGGCTGGTCATGGCCAGCAGGTCAGGGATGGCGTAGGGGTTGTCGTAGTAGCGGGCGAAGTGGCCGAGTACATCCCGTACGGTCCATGCCGCGTGGTCACGCCAGGACTGCTGGACGATGCCGACTTTGTTCCGCCATGCGGCACCGGCGTTTTCGGGATCGGTGCCCAGCACTCGGACCTGTCCCCCGGACCGCTGGCGGAATCCTTCCAGGATCTCGATGGTGGTGGACTTCCCTGCCCCGTTGGGGCCGAGAACACAGGCGACCTCACTCTTGCCGATGGTCAGGTCCACGCCCTTGAGGACCTGTGTGGGTCCGTAGGCCATGGTGATGCCGCTCGCTTCGATAACAGGTAGTGATGACATGTCTTCCGTGGGTTGGTTGGCTGCCGGTGACACTAATGGCTGCAGAAGGCCTGGTCGGGTGGTGAAAGAATGGGTTTGTTGGTCCCGTTGTCGCCCTGACCTGCAGGAAGGCACTCCCCCCGGAACGCGGGGTTCCTTTTCCGTGCTGCGATCGCCCTAGGCTGGCCGCCTGTCCGCAACCCAGCAAAGAAACAGGGTCTTTCCCATGGCAGGTCTTGAAATGTTCGGGATCGGCAACCGGCAGGTGCCGGTCATCGCCGACGTCGACGCGACGCTACGGATCGTGCGTGCCGAGTTGGAGCAGGCGGGCCCCGAGGACGTCCCGGGACTGCGCAGGGCCCTTGCCGCCCTGGAGAACTACGCCGCCCAATCCGATCCCGTGGTGCGCTGGGCCTGCGACCTGCTCGACAAGGCCGGCATCGACCCGCACGCCCATCCGATGCAAGCCCTCAAGCGGGTGCGCGAGGAACTGCCGGGCGTGGGCCTGGCGTCGGCCAAGAAGATTGT
This sequence comes from Streptomyces sp. NPDC001093, assembly GCF_040298985.1. Taxonomy (NCBI): domain Bacteria; kingdom Bacillati; phylum Actinomycetota; class Actinomycetes; order Kitasatosporales; family Streptomycetaceae; genus Streptomyces; species Streptomyces sp. NPDC001093. The sequence goes on from NZ_JBEPBF010000086.1 coordinate 17,601, forward strand.
GGACAGGGCCGTCACCGCGACGCAGCCGCGGTGACCGCGCACGCCCCTTCGCTGTCCACCAACTCGGCGAGGAGCGGGACATACGAGGGCATGAGACGGGACCACCCCATGTAGGCGGCGAAGTCGTGGGCGTGGATCAGCACCCGCAGCGCGGTGGCGATCGACACAGTGAACATGTCGACGGGCCGGTCGTACGACGACAAGAACGCTCGTTGCAACTCACTGACGTAGGCGGGGTCATGCCCGTTGAGGTGCTCGTTCTCGTGGAGTTCGCCCAGCATCCAGCCGATGTCGAACTCAGGGAGCGAGGCGGCTTCTTCAGTGCCGCACAGCACCGCGGCCCGCATGATGTTCTCCGCACTGGGAACGATCATTCCCGTGCCCATCGCCCCGTGCACGACGAACTGCGCCTCTGGCCGGGTGAACAGGTCGCACCAGTGGCGCAGCGTGTTCCATCGGGACATCCCGAGCTCTTGGCGGGCGAGGGTGTGCCAGGCGGCGGCGGCCATCGGTCCTTGCCCGTTGTCCAGCCACGCCATCACCCGGTCAATGCCGTTGGGCGTGCGTGGGCGGGTGCCGTCCGGCAGCGGGGTGTGGAACCGCGAAAGGCCGCGTGCCACGCACGCCAGGAGATTGGCCGCGTCGGCCGGGTCCTCTTTGGACAGGAACATCGACGCCAAGGATCTGGGGCCGGGGGTCCGATAAGTCAGTGCCGTTCCCCCGTCCGTGAGCACCTGGGACGTGGGCGTGACGAAGCGCACCTCATCGTGTCCGGCGCGCTCCGCCGCCAGGAACAAATGCCGTGACGGGGCGGCCAGCGGGCGCGGCCGGTCGGTTCCGCCGCTGTGGGTCCATTCGTACGACGAGTCGTGGCGGGTGATGACGGTGGACAGGTAACCCGTCTCGAATCGGTCGATCAGCTCAGCCATTGGCCTGCGCCTTCATGCGGTAGCGGTGTTTCTCCAACATCGCTATGACTGCCGGTAGTTGGGCGGGGGCGTGGGAGCCTCGTTCGCCGGTGGTGGCGGATATCCCCCGGATTCCGGGAACCACGGTGAGGTTGGGCCACTGGGCCAGCTCCTTCATGTGCCGGGCGTAGGAGTGCGACTCGGCCGCACCGGGCGGCAAGGCCGGGGCAACGGCGATGGGTGCCTTCGTGCACTGCAGCGCCAGCATTGCCGGGGTGTCGGCCATCCCCTGTGCGAGGCGGCCGATGAAGGAGAACGTGGCGGGGTAGACGATGACGCTGTCCGCCCAGTGCGACAGCTCCACATGCAACGCCGTCAGGGGAGGCTTGGGCCAAGCGTCCTTGATGATGTCGCTCTTTGCCATCAGCGACAGCGCCGAGACGCCGGTGAAGTTCTCCGCCGACTCGGTGAGCACGACCTTGAGCTCGACATCGGGGTAGGCCGTGCGAAGCCAGTTGGCCCACATCGGGGCGAACATCGCCGCTACCGACCCGGTGACCACGTACAAAAGCCGTTGCCCGGTGAAGGCCGGAACGCTGCCTGTCGGGGTTGTCTCGTTCACCTGTTTTCCTTCGCGTCCGCGCCGGCGTCTCCGACGATCACTCCGCCGAATCGGTCGGGCACGTAGAACTCGGCGGCGGCCTGGCGTACCTGGGGCGTCGAGGTGTCGGCCAGCCGTTGCAGCACAAGGGGGATGTTCTCCGGGTCCTCACCGGCAATCAGGGCGGCGTCGAAGGTTGAGGCGAGGCCGGCCTGAGAGGACATGGAGATCAGCATGGTTCCCGTCATATAGCGGCGTGCCTGGTCCACCTCCTGTCCCGTGATGGGTGACGAGGTCATCTGCCGCAGATACCAGGCGATGCGCGTAGCGGTGTGCGAGGTCCGCTCGGGTGCGGTGTCCGCCTCGATGAGGATCACGTGCTGGTCGAGGTGCTCGCCCAAGACGGCTTGGACCCGGTAGGCGAGTCCTTCCTTCTCCCTGAGCCCCAGGACGAGGCGGGAGGAGAAATAGCCGCCGAAGACCGCGTTTGCCAGCGACAGGGCGAGATAGTCGGGGGCGTGACGGGGAATGGCGGGGGCGGCGAGCCGTATGTGGGACTGGTGCCAGCCGGGGCGGTCGACGACGACCGTTCGCGTGGTGTCCGGCGCGGGGCAGTGTGCGCGCTGGTTTCCGGTATCGGCCACGTCGGCGAAGTAGCGTTCGCACCACGTGGCCGTGACCTTCGGATCATGGTCGCTGACCACGACCAGGTGGCCGCCTCGCGCGCTGATCATGCGCCTTTGGTGGCCGGCCAGGGCCTCAGTGGTGACGTCGGCGACCAAAGTGGTGTGGGCTGCCAGTTCCATGGCCGCCGGGAGGGGCTGGTACAGGTGGCGCAGGAACGCGTCTGCCGAGTCGATGTGAGGCTGGCCGGCCGCCAGGAGGGTCCGGGAGATCACCTGTTGTGTCGCCCACGCGGTGACAGCGCTGTCAGCACAGGGGGAGGCGACGGTACGGGAGAGGTGGTCGAGGACGTGTTGGAGAGTGTGTGACGGGGCGTAGACCGAGACGCCCAGCCACTGTCCCTGGCACTGCATCGTGACCGATGCTCCTGTGCCGGCCAGCGCGTCGGAGAGGGTCTTGTCCACTACTGCGGCCAACACTTCGCTTCGCGCGTGAGTGATGGCATCGGCGGGTGCGTAGGAAAGGGACAGGCGCACCATGGCCATGGGGGCCAGCGCGTAGCGGCTGGCTATGACGGTCATGCCTGACGCTGTGGCGGTGCGCACGATGGGGGGGACTACTACCTCGGGCAGTGCGGCGATCGGCGGCAACACTGTTGGTCCTTTCACGCTTTCACCAGGTGCACGGCGGCCGCGAACTGGCCATGCAGTGAGGCGGCGGCATCTGCTACCGCGGTTTTGGTGACCTGCTTTACGCACGTCGCCAGCTCCGCGGCGATACGCGGATTCCCGAACAGGATCTGCCCGGTCCCGGCCACGCTGGCCAGTGACAGCAGCGAGTCCTGTCTGCGGTACAGCGACGCGAGTGTGCTCTGGACGGCCGCTGCCACGGCCGGCTCGTCGACCCCGCCACTGGCCACACGGTGCAGCACGTGCCCGATGCGTTCGGTCACCAGCTCGTGCTGCCCCTCGTCGTGGGTGGCGACGATCAAGAACGTTTCCGGAGCGGCGCACTTGAGGGGACCGAACAGACCGCATCCGGAGGAGACATCGCCGACGACCTGTTTGGCAAGGCCGTGGTATCCGCCCGTGAGCAGGGCCGACAACACCAGGTGGGCCGCGTAGCCGTCCACGCTGTCCGCCGGGCCGGGCATGCGGTACCCCAAGGCCGTGGCCGGCTTGGGCGCCATCGGGTCCGTGTGTCGTAGGAGGCCATGTTTCGTCGGCCACGGTTCGTGCAGATCGGGCGGGGACGGTACAGGGCGCGACGGGACATCGCCGAAATGCTCCAGTACGAGGGATTCCGCGTCCTGATGGCCGAAGTTTCCGCACAATGAGATGACCGCGTTGGACGGCGAATAATACGAATCAAAGAAGTCAGTACAGTCGTCGAGGGTGGCGCGGCTGACGTCCTGCAGGTCGCCGTACCCGTTGTGCCTATTCTCCCATTTGGTATAAAGCGCCTGCGGCAGGATGGTCCAGGGGAACCCACCGTAGGGTTTGTTCAAGACATTGGAGCGTATCTCCTCCTTCACGACGTCGATCTGCGTGCGGAGGTTTGCTTCGGTGATGTCGAGGGCTCGCATGCGGTCGGCCTCGGCGAACAGAACACGACTCAAAGCGGTTGACGGAACAACTTGATGGTATTCGGTGTGATCTTGGTAAGTGTTTCCGTTGGCTACGCCTCCGCATGCCTGGACCAGCGAGAAGTGGCCTTGGGTGGGGACGTTCTTGCTTCCCTGGAACATCATGTGTTCGAAGAGATGAGCAAATCCGCAGCGGTGTCGCGGTTCGTTACGAAAACCGATTCCATACTGCACGGATACGGCTACTGCGGGTGGTCCTTCTGTTTTCTGAGTGACAACACGTATCCCGTTTTCGAGAACGAGAGTTCGCACCGAGGGCTGCATGTCGCAACCGTAGATGTCGTGTCACCGTAAAAGAAACATGTTTCTTTGGAAGGAAACGCTCCCGTTTGTCCCATTGTCCACGCTAAAGCGCTTACTTACCTGTCAAGTGGCAGGTCAAGCTATGATCGACTCGTGTAAACGACAAGGGGGAAACATGTCTGCGTCGGAATGCGCTTGTATACGGCCGCGTGCCCTGACCGAGGCCTGCCGCATGCTGGTGACGGGTCCCTTCTCATTCCATGAAGGCAGATCCGGCGGAGAAGACGGGGTTCGGTGTTGGGTGTCATAGATGTCCAGGCCACCCGTCATACCTCCCGACGAGAAGACCAAGATCATTCTCGCTTTGCTGTCAGGGCAGGCAACCGTGACCGAGGCTGCGGAACTCGCCAATGTGTCGGAACAGGCGATACGCAACTGGAAACGGCAGTTCGTTGAAGGGGGTGCTCGCAACATGAGAGGTGACTCTGTGTGCGGGCATGTCCTGAAAGAGGTAGAACTATCCCGGGAAATAGCTGACCTGAAGGCGGCGATCGCCGACCTGTACATGCAGCTGAAGTGCCACCGCACCAGACCGCGGGCACTACCCGAGAGCCGCCGTGTCAACGGCCTGGTGTAGGTCGCGTCCGCCGGAATATATGGGTGTCGGCGTCGGCAGCTCGTGGAAGGTGCGCTGGATCGAGCTGCCCCGGCAATCCGCTCATGCTCAACGTGAGTTATGGAGCGGATACCCCGTTCAGAAGGACGCGGCGGGGCCGCAGCTGAGCGCGACGACAGCCCAAATCGGCAACCTGTCTGGGCTGTCGTTGTGGAGCGCGCCCGTGAGCGGGCTCCGTTGACTGGTACGTGCAAGCGCTCATGCGCAGGGACAGCACGTTCCGGTCGGAGTATCGGGCCAGGGAACCCCGCCGGCACGTCCAGACGCCCCCGTCTCAGGTGAGATGGCGGTGGGCGCCGTGCCTGGCTCGGCGAAGCAGGTTCCCGCCGCATGGGACGCCTTCCTGCGGGACACCAGCGGGCCCTGCTTCGAGGAGGACCCGCTGGCTCTCAGCTGGCACGGAAGCGGAAGCCGCGTCAGAGCTCGCTTGTCTGCGTGGCCGTGTGGGCAAGGTGGCGTCGCAGGGCGGCGTCTTCGGGGATGTGCGGACGGCCGCCCGCCAGGACAAGGCGCACGGCACGCAACGCGTCCAAGCCGGCCAGGGGGTCGCCGTCGACGACCAGAATGTCGGCGCGGTACCCCTCAGCGAGGCGGCCCGTCTGGCCGTCCAGTCCCAGCGCAGAGGCGGCCTGGGCCGTGGCCATGTCGATGATGCCGTTCCTGGGAACTCCCAAGTGCTCGAAGAACTCCAGGCTGGAGACCAGTCCGCCGAAGACAGCTCGAGGCACCCCGGCATCCGTCCCCGCCACGAGGTTCACCCCCCGTTCTGCCATCCGGCGCATCGGGGCGAACAGTTCGGCGGCCTTCTCGGCGCCGACCCGGTCGGCGAAGGCGCGCCAGTTCGGATGGTTGGCGGGACAGACGGGAATTCCCTTGGCGATGATCTCCGCAAGGAGGTCCTCGCGCAGGTCGGAGCTGCCGTCTTCGGTCATCCAGCTGCAGTGCTCGATCGAGTCGACCCCTGCTGCGATGGCGGCGGCAATGCCGTCGACGCCGTGCGCGTGGGCGGCCACCGGCAGACCGAGTCGGTGGGCCTCCTCGACGGCGGCGGCGAGTTCCTCGGCGGTGAACTGGGGCTCCCAAATAGCAGGACCGCCACGAGTCAGGCCCCCTCCTGTGGCCATCACCTTGATGACGTCCGCGCCTTCCTCGGCGTTACGGCGCACCTGCTCCCGGATCTCGGTTTCCCCTTCGACTTCACCTCCGAGGAACCAGCAGTGCCCGTTGCGGGCGGTGAGCGGCGCGGTGGCTGCCAGGATCCGCGGTCCGGCCACTGCGCCCTCGCCGATCGCGTTTCGTAGGCGGACGGCCAGCCCGCCGCGGTCACCCAGGTCACGGGCGGTGGTGATGCCGGCGTCGAGCAGCTGCCGTGCCCGGCCTGCCATCCCGAGGAGCAGCGTCGCGTCGTCGCTCTCGCGCACGGTGGTGACCGGGTCCGGTCCTGCGTCGAAGGCCAGGTGAACGTGGCAGTCGATCAATCCGGGCAACACGGTGGAATCGGGGAAGTCCAGCGTCCGGCAGTCCGGTTCGGCACACGCGAGCACCTCCTCGCGCGCCCCGGCGGCGACGATGCCGTCCCCCGCGATGAGGACGGCGCCGTCCCGCACGTGAGCGCTGCTGGGACCGAGCAGCACCTGCCCTGCCGTGATCAGTATCTGGCTCATGCCGTCTCGCTTTCTCCGTCTGCGTTTTTGGCCCCGGCCAAGACGCGTCGTTTCACCGCGTCCGACAGCGCCACGAGCTGCCGCACGTCGTCTTCCAAGCTTTGTGTGCGCGGCATCGCGACGGTGACAGCCTGGGCTGGAGCCACCGGTGCCGCTTTGCGTCGCTCGTTGCGCAGCGCGGAGTACAGCTGAGCAGCCAGGTCATCGGCAGACTCCGCCTGGTCCTGGGCGGTGCTGTCCGCTGCGAGCGCCAGGTGGGGGCTGATCCGCACCAGGCCGTCACGGCATTCGATGACTCTGCGGTAGTAACGCCGGTGGACGCCGAGCGGGAGCAGGTGGTCGCGCCACGGTGTGGTCGGCATCCGGTAGAGGGCGTGCTCGGGATATGCCTCGTTGAGTACCTGCCACAGCGGTCCCAGTCGGCGATACATGCGGCGGTGCTGGCGGCGTACACGCACGGCCGCGATCCGGGTGGCGACTCCGGGGTAGCTGACTCCGATGAGGAACAGCGGGACCCCGAGCGCGATGATCACGCTTGAGGCCCGCGTGACAGTCGGGAGTACGCTGCCCCCTTGCCATCGGACCACGGTCAGCACGGTACGGATCGTGCAGGACGCGGCCATGGCGCCGATACCCACGGCTGCCAGCCAGAGGCCGGTTGCCAGCGGTCGCTGTGATGCACGGGCGTAGGCACAGGTCCACCGCAGGGCCATGGCCAGGGCGTAGACGAGATACACGTCCGCGATGAGGTAGAAGCTCACAAGAGCCGGATCGCGAAGGTCGGATCCCCGGAAGTTGGCGCCGTGGTCGTGAACGCCTGCCGCGACGGTGGCCGTGATGAGGCCAATGGCGGCGAGAGCCAGCAGGAGTGCTTCCCGGCGGGCGCGTCTGTTGCCCTCGGCCGCATCCGTGGCGGCCGAGTACAGGTAGAAGCACATCAGCCAGTACACCATGCCGAGTACGAACAGGTTCTGCACCAGTCGAGGGGCGCCCGGGCCGCCCACAGAAACCATCCAGCCGGCGAAGTGCTTAGCCAGTATGAAGGAGCAGGCGGCACTGGTCAGGCACAGCGTGACCGCACGCAGAGCCGCGTCATGGGGGGCCTTGACCAGCTGAGTTATCTTCCACCCCAGCGCTGCGGCGAACGCCAGGCTCATGCCCCACATGATGAGGGAGACGATCACAGCCATCCCTGCCTGTCACCCAGCGCCGTCTGGACTCGCCGGACTGACACGTTTGTTGGCCGTGGGGGTGCGACTCGGTTCAGCACCGAGGCCCACTCCAGGATGATGGTGGCGACCAGCTCCGCCTCTTGCTCGTGTTCCTGGTCGTAGGACGTACGCCGCAGTGCCCGGCGGATCGCTTCGGGCGCGATGTCGGGCATCATCAGGCCCCACAGCTCCTCGTCGCCGTCGTCACTGTCGTGGTCGGCCAGGATATGGCCCACTTCATGCAAGATGATGTGGTCCTGGTGGGATTTCGTCGTCTCCCTCTGGTAGACGATGAAGTCGCTGGTACCCGTGGCAATCCAGACTCCGAAGGGGCCCGGCACGGGCAAGGAGTAGGGCACCAGATGAATCGGCCGGCCTCGTCGCTCGCCCAATGCGCGGCACAGGGCCTCCACCTGCAGAGGCGGTTGGATGTCCAGGGCTTGGAGCTCCTGTTTGCAGCGGCGACGAAGCTGTCGCTCCTTCAACCATTCCCCCTAGATCAAGGTCAGACTTCTTTCCTGCGACGGCGGCTCGCGCGTCAGTGGGACATCCTTGCTGGTTGGCCACCACAGCCCGGGTCATGCCAGGCCTGGTCAGGGCGTGACACGACTCGTTCAGAAACCGTCTGCGACGTGAACATTAGCGAAGGGGTGGCGAGATCTGGCAGAGACCCCCACCGGACGGGTTCTCAGCAGGAGGACTGCCGCTGGCCGCGGCCACCGATGCACGAGTACGGCTCAGATCGAGACAGCGGGTGAACCTCTGTCTGCTCGCGCCTGCGATGCGCGGATGCGACCGTCAGACGTCGCCGTCGCGCGAGGTCGGCTCTTCTGCCAGCCCTTCCAGCATCCGCAGATGGCTCACGACTCCGGCCAGGGTCTGCCGACTCGAATCGGAAAGGCCATGTGCCCGAAGTGCGATGTTGCGCACATCGCTCTCCTTCAGCGCCTGCAGCAGCGCGAGTTGCTCGTCGATGCGCTGCGCCTGCTCGCTGTCGAGGAAGTAGGCAGGGCTGACACCGAAGTAGCGGGCCAGGGCTTCGAGGTGCTTCTTGGTCGGGTTTGTCTTCCTGCCGGTACGCAGCTGCCAGATATAGGCGCCGCTGATCGCCCGTTCCCCCGCTGCGATGTTGATGGCAGCAGCGACGTCCTCGTGTGACGGAGCCTTTTGGCCCTTCGGTGTCGCAGTTTCGAACAGATGATCGATCTTCTGTGCGAGCGTGCGGTCCGCCTCGCCGCCGGCACCATGCTCGGCCTCGCCGCTCATCCCCCGACTCCTCGCTAGTTCATGGACGCCCGGGCCCAAAGTGTACTGAACGACTCTCAACTACTGACGTGTCCAGCCAAGTTTATTGGTCATGAAGTGGATCTCGTGTCTAGTATCAACCCCAGTCATGAACTGACGTTAATGGGGGAGCAATGGCAGCACGCGCCCGTCCCGTGGGACACCAACCGAACACGGCACCGACCCCACCCTGCGCACCCCGCCTGACCAGCGAGGAACAGCAGGCACCTCCCCCGCCGCCACGGACCGGACACAGCACCAAACACACCCCCCACCCAGTAGGTGCAGCGCAGTGAGCACACACGTACCCGACGACCCGACAGCCCTCGACCACACGCTGGAGGTCTCTCTCGGCCGCCGCGCCCCCTTCACCCAGGTCGGCGACTGGGTCCTGCTCTCCGGCGCAGACTCCGACGCCCGAACCCTGTACTGGGCACTGTCCGCCCACCTCAACACCTCGCGCGACGACAACGAGGTCTGGCCGGGCCTGCTCACACTCGCCCGCATCCTGGGACTGAAGAAGCCCGAAAACGTCTCCAAGTACATGCTGCAGCTGGAAGTGATCGGAGCCATCGAGGTCATCCGCTCCACCACGGGCCTGGTGCGCCGCAACCGCTACATCGTGCACCAGACCCCACCCGTCGACTACTGCGGCCCCCGGTCCATGGCCGACTGGTACGCCCTTAACCGAGCTGTCCCCGACGAGACCCCCGAAGAGCGCGACGCCCGCGAAGAGGCCTTCGACTCATGGCTCACGGCCACCCGCCAGACACTCAAGGAACACTGCCAGCAGACCGCCCACGCCCGGGCGCAGGCGCGCAAGAGCCGCACGCCACTGCCGCCAGCCATATCCTTCTGCGGCGTGAACTCCCGTACCCCCACGGCAGGGGGCACGGGGCGACCTGGGATTTCCGCGAAATCAGCAGGCCAGACCGTACCCCCTGTTGTGGGGGTACGTACCCCCGCAACAAAGCGCTTCGCACCCCCCCAGCAAGGGGTTGAAGTAGACCAAGAAGAACAACACCAAGAAACCGCGCCTGCGGCGCGAAGCGTCGCTACCGGCCGAAGGCCTCATACAGCAAGTAGTAGGAACGCCCCTCGCAACGACACCGGCAACGGACGACCTGAACCGTCGGCACCACGGCAGGGACGCCCACCCCGTAGCGGTGTCCGCCAACGCATGACCCCGGGCCAAACCCAGGTCGTCGAGGCCGTCGAGGCCGGCCTTCCACAGGAACTGCGCGCCTTGCTCCCCCGGTTCCGCCCCACGGCACTGCGGGACACCATCCTGCGCGAACACCAGCACCGCACTGCCGAAGAGCTGATCGCGCGAGCCGACCGCCGCTGGTACGCCTGGGGCCTCGCCTCAACCGCCGACATCTCCACCGGCGGACCAGGACTGGCCCACCCCGTCGGCGTTGCGGTACGGCTCATAGCCTCACACCGATGTCCCATCAACAAGTGCGGCCGCGAATGCCCTGACCCACGCTGCGAAGACGGGGTCATCATCGACACCCATCAGTCATGCCCCCGATGCGCCGAACACCGGCGCGATCACCGCAACGGAAACGCCCCCCAACCCAGTGCTGCTCGCGAGAGCAAGAGGCAGCAACGCCCTGAATGCCACGACTGCGGCAGGCCCATGGTTGGCCCGGCGCACCCCGATGGCATCTGCCGCGACTGCAGACAGGCCGCGGGAGGCGCACTGGGCAGCATCCGGCAAGCCGTGTGAGCGGCGGCAGCCTGCATCGCGCCGTCTGACCTGCAGCACGCTGGATCCATCGGGCAACCAGTGCTGAACTCGCCCCCGGCGAGTTCAGCCGCACGAACCGGGCTCATGGCTGTCCGGCCGTCGACTTTGGCGGCCAGCGAACTCCGTGCCGCCGTCCTGCCCTTGGCCCGGAACGATTGACCGGGGCCGCAGCCGCCGTGTACCCGAGCCCACCGGTCAGCTGAGACCCAGTCGGCCGAGCGCGGTTGTCCACTCAGCAACGATGGCCTGCTGGGCCGTAGCCAAGGTCACCTTCCCAGAGCAGACCGCGGTGTGCAGCTTCGTCTCCACCCGATTGTCTGTAAGCACTTGTTTTGGCTCCAGTGCACGGAGTTGTTTTGGCCTCACCGGCGGGTCGCAGGGGGCGTGTGGCGGTGATTCACGCCCCTGTACGCAAGGTGATTTGGCCCCGCTTCGGGCATCAAGGGCTTGAGGACGTTGGCGGATTGCTCGGGTTGCGGATCTTGATCGTCTTGGGCTTGCGGCCGGTTCGTCGGCGCCGCCAGGATCGGCAGCATGATCAAGGGTGTGATGTTCGACTTCTCCGGGACCCTCTTCCGGATCGAATCGGCCGCGCAGTGGCTGCGCGCGGTGACAACGAAGGCCGGTCTGGACGTGCCCGAGGGTGAACTCGACGCGTGCGTCAGCCGGCTGGAAGAGTTCGGGGCTCAGCCCGGAGGGGTTCCTCCGCGCACAGTGCCGCCCCATCTGGGGGCACTGTGGCGGGAGCGCGATCTGACCGCCGAACGACACCGGGCTGCCTTCACAACCCTTACCCGGGAAGCGAAGCTGCCTGTGGCTGACCTGGCCGAGGCCCTGTATGAACGTTCCCAAGTATCCGGGGCATGGCTGCCTTATCCCGACGCCGAGGAAACCCTCCGCGCCCTGCGCGGGCGAGGCATCCCGGTCGCTGTCGTCAGCAACATCGGCTGGGACATGCGCCCTGTCTTCCGCGACCACGGTGTCGATGACCTCGTGGACGCCTACTTCCTCTCCTTCGAGTGCGGGGTGAAGAAGCCCGATCCCCGGATCTTCCAGATGGCGTGCGACAAGCTCGGAGTGGCGCCCGGCGATGCACTCATGGTGGGAGACGAGCCTGTTGCGGACGTCGGCGCTGCCACGCTGGGGTGCCGGGTCCACCTGGTCGATCCCTTGCCCGTTGACCAGCGTCCCGGCGCGCTGGCCGAGGTGCTCCAGCTCCTCTGACGTGCACGACCGGGGCGACTTTCGGCGCGATGTTGAGGGCCCGGCAACCGAACGGCCGTCCAGTCCTCGAGCTCGATACAACCCGACCTTTCTTGTTGTTGATGCCGCCGCCCGTGTGGCCCGGATCAGCCAGCTCACGAACGATCGACAACTGGGCACATGCTCCCCCACCCCGACGCCCACCTACCGCCCGCCCCCATCAAGCGGACAGGGTGTTGGTGTGCGAGGTCAAGTGCGGCGAAAGGTGCCGCCCTCCAGACCTGAGGGCGGCACCTTTCGCCGTAGGCACGGATCGGCACCTTTGATTTAGCAGGGTGCTTCGCCGTTGTGGAACGTGGTGATGGCGCGCGCTGCCTTACGGGGCGCCGGGGTCAGCGCTCGGGCTTGGGGGGCCGCTGCATCAGTGCGGCCGCGGCTTCGTTGAGGGTGACCTTCTCGTGCAGAAGGGCGGAGACCACCGAGGTGATCGGCATCTCGACGTCGTGAGCGTGGGCCAGGACGAGGATCGCCTCGGCGCTCTTGACGCCCTCGGTGGTCTGCCGAGTGGCGGCTGTCGCCGCCTTGACGCTCAGGCCGCGGCCGAGGTGGGTGCCGAAGGTGCGGTTCCGGGACAGCGGCGAGGAGCAGGTGGCCACCAGGTCGCCCAGGCCGGCCAGACCGGCGAGGGTGGCCGGGTGGGCCCCCATCGCGACTGCCAGCCGAGTAGTCTCCGCCAGCCCGCGCGTGATGAGCATGGCCGTCGCGTTGTCGCCCAGGCCCATGCCGGAGGCGATGCCGACCGCGAGGGCGATGACGTTCTTCACCGCGCCGCCCAGCTCGCAGCCGGTCACGTCGGTGCTGGTGTAGGGGCGGAAGTACGGGGTGTGGCAGGCCTGTTGGAAGCGGCGGGCAGTGTCTTCGTCCGAGCAGGCGACGGTGGCAGCGGCGGGCCGTCCCTCCATGATCTCGCGCGCCAGGTTCGGGCCCGACAGCACCGCGACCCGGTCCGTACTTACGCCGGCCACTTCGGTGATGATCTGGCTTGCCCGCAGGTGGCTGGTCTGCTCGATCCCTTTCATCAGCGACACGATCACAGTGCCGGGTCCAATGTGTGGCACCCACGCGGCGAGGTTGGACCGCAGGCTCTGCGCGGGGATGGACAGCACCATGAAGTCGGCGTCGTTCAGTGCGGTGGCAGGGTCGGTCGTCGCGGTCACGCCGGCAGGCAGTTCGATGCTCGGGAAGTAGCCGAGGTTGCGGTGCTGGGTGTTGATCCCGTCGGCGATCTCGTCCCGGCGGGCGTGCATCACCACGCTGGTTCCGGCGTCGCCCAGGATCTTGGCGACGGCCGTGCCCCAGGACCCGGCCGAGAACACCGCCGCGCGGGCAGGGCGGTTCTGGCTCACTGCGGGGTCCTCTCGGTGGACGCGGATCCACCGCCGTGAGAGCGGCCGGGGTGGGCCATCGTACCGGCCGCGTCGAGCGCGGCCTGTGAAAAGCAGACGACCGCCGGGTGCCATCACACGACCGAGTCCACGCAGTGCGGCTGTACCGGCGTCTCGCTGATTGGAGGGCGGCGGCCCACCAAAGTTCTGGGGACGCTTGAGCCGAGCATTGGGCGCGTTGGCGCGCACCGGCTCAGGCGCAACTTGTAGACCTCCTCGTACGCCACGCTCCCTTTATGGAGCCGACTTGTTAGCGCTCGTTGCTCTCATCCGAGCAGTCGGTCACGGAGAGCTTCGCTCTCGGGCTGGTGTGGAGGTGCCCCGTGGCGATCAGTGATTCGGATATCTCAGGTGTCTTTGCTGCCTACCTTGAGCGCTACCCGGACGAAGCCGATCAGCTGTCCGAGCCCCTGCGGCACATGGCTCAACGCCGGGACTTCGCCTCGCGGCGGAGCTTCCCCATGCACGTGACCGTTGGCGCGCTCCTCGTCCGTGAGGACAGCGAGATCCTGCTCATCGAACACCTCGCGTATGGGATCACACTGCAGCCAGGGGGTCATCTCGAGCCGACCGACACCATGCTGATCGACGCGGCGGTACGCGAGCTGACGGAGGAGACCGGCATCGACCCCAGCCAGGTCGCCCCCGTCTCGCCGACTCCTGCTTATATCGAGTACGGCAGGGTGCCGACCCGGCCGGCGAAGGACGAACCGGAGCACTACCACCTGGACAGTCGAGGATGTGCCCGGTGCCGCGTACGAGGCGGAACATCTCGGAGATGTGCACGGTGTCGCCCGGCCGCGCGTAGGTGAGCAGTTCGCGGAACTTCGGGCGCTGGAGGGGGTGGAGGCGGCTGGAGGTGCCCGGGTCCTCCTCGAAGACGACGGGGTCCTCGATGCCGGCCTCGTCCAGGACGAGGTTCTGCCGGGCGGTGGACTGCTGGTCGGTCGAGACCCGTTTGTAGACCAGGTTCGCCACCGAGGGCCCGTTCCGTACGAAGGATCGGACCTTACCTGTCGTCAAACCCTGTCAGCAATCACCATCGGATCTGATTGGATTCGGGCCGCCGCGAACTCCCGGATTTCCCACGTTCATTGGACGCATCGGCTGCCTGTCGTCAAACGATCGTTTTCCGACAGGCGCAAGCTGGCCGGCAAGCAGCATGAGGAGATCGGGGATCGGAGCGTGAGCCCGCACTGGCTGTGGAGCAGGGTCGATGAGTGGCTGCCGCCGTGGAGCACTGGTCCTCGCCGACGGCCCCGGGTTTGCGCCTACCGGAGGAGCTGCCACCCTCCACTACTCGGTGATACCGTATAGCAGTACTCGGTAGCACGCAGTACCGACAGGGCTGAGGAGCATCCGCGATGGACGACCTGACGGAGATGTTGAAAGGCACGCTCGAAGGGTGCGTGCTCGAAATCATCGGCAACGAGGAAACCTACGGGTACGCCATCACCCGCCAACTGAACGAGCTCGGCTTCGCCGACGTCATCGAGGGGACGGTGTACACCATCTTGCTGCGGCTGGAGAGGAACGGGCTCGTTCAGGTGACGAAACGACCCTCCGAGGTTGGTCCGCCGCGCAAGTTCTACGCGCTCAACGACGCCGGACGCGAGGAACTCGCGAAGTTCTGGGCGAAATGGCAGTACCTCTCATCACGCATCGACAGGCTCAAGGAGGGCGGGAGATGAACTTCTGGGAGAAGGTCACAGGCAGCGATCTCACCAGGGAATGGAAGGCGTTCGAGGCCCGGGCCGATGTCCTGCCGGACGACTACCGGGCGGCGTGGGGGCAGATCATCGCCCACCTTTTCCCCTACGGGGACTTCACCGGTCGCAACCTGATGCCGATCCTCGACTCCGCCCTGGGGCTGCTCGAAGTAGCAGCGGCGGACGGCCAGAGCGTCCACGAGGTGCTCGGCGCGGACATCCAAGGCTTCTGCACCGCGCTGGCTGGCGGAGCAGGGGCCCGGGCTTATCGCGACCGGTGGCGCGAGCAGTTGAACAGGAACGTCGCGAGGAAATTGAGCCGGCTGGGAGGCTGACGTGAGCATCCAGGACATCATCGAAGGCAAGAAACAGTGGCGGGCGCACGTGGCTCGGGTCAAGGCACTCCCGCCGGACTACCAGATCGTCTACAAGGAGATGCAGAAGTACCTGTTCAAGGTCGGACCGGTCAGCCTGTCCGACGGGTCCCTTCTCCCTGGGATCATTGACTTCTTCGAGGAGGGCGTCGCCGCAGGCAAGGGGGTTGTGGAACTCATCGGCACCGACGTCGCCGCGTTCTGCGACGACCTGGTCAAGGATTCCCCTACCTACGCGGATGTCTACCAGGCATCCATCAGCGCAGAACCCGGCGCGGACGAGAAGTGACGCCCGCCGCCCGGGTGCGGGCCGAAATCGAGGGCACTGCGTAACCGTCGAGCAGTACCCTCGCACTCACTCCTCGCCCTCTTCGTCCTCATCCAGCTCGGGCGCATCCGGGTCACGCAGCGGACGCAAGGCACCTGTGGCAGGAACGCTGGCAGTGAAGCTGTAGCGGCCGAGCAGGTTCAGGTTGCGGTGCTTGAGCGGGGAGAGCCGGGCGATGTCCTCTTCCCGGATCTCGTGGCCTTCGGCCCGGAGCTGGGCGACGGCGGCGTCGAGGTAGCGGGTGGTCCAGAGCACGATGGCGTTGAGGACCGGGCCAAGCGCGCCGAGCTGGTCCTCCATGCCGTCGCGGTACGCCTGGTGGATGGCGCCGCGCTTGCCGTGGCATACGTCGCGGGCCAGCTTGTGGCGGGACTCCTGCACGGTGAGCTGCCGGTTCATCTGACGGCGGTAGGTGTCGTCGACCGGGTCGACCACGCACAGCAGGTGCTCGGTCTTGGCGATGCGCCCGTACTCGGAGAAGGCCGATCCCAGCGGGGTCGGGCGGCCGTCGCGGCCGAACATGCGCAGCAGGTCGTAGGCGCGGACCTGGTTGGTGACCAGGGAGCCGGCGACCTTCAGCATGTCCGGCCAATGTGTGATCACCTTGTTCAGGTTCACGCGGTTGCGGGCCAGGTCCTCCTCCGCGCCGTAGGTGCCGGTCTCGACGCCGGGCATCGTGGCCCGCCGGAACCGCTGGTCGTCCAGGTCGCGGAACCTGGGTGAGAAGTTGTAGCCGAGGATCTTGAACAGGCCGAACACCATGTCGGAGTAGGAGGCGTTGTCGGTCGCCACCATCTCCGGCTTCACGCCGCCGTCAAGGTTCAGCAGCGCGTCCAGGATGTGCAGGGAGTCGCGCGGGGTGCCTGGGACAACCATCTGTCCGATGCCCGCGACCTGGTCGTTGACCGCGTTGAGCCAGGTGATGCCGCGCTTGAACCCGAAGTACTTCGGCGACGGCGCCGCGCTCACGGTCCGCACGGGGACGACGAACCGCAGCCCGTCCACCGAGGCGAGCAGCCCGTCACCCCACAACTTCACGATGTGCACCTCGGCCTGAGCAGCGATCAGCGCGGCGTTCGCCGCGGCGATGGTGTCGGCGCGCAGGTAGTACTGGTCGACGTGCACGAGCCGGGCCCGGGTCAGCGCCTCGTAGCCGGGGTTCACCACCGGGGCCAGGCCTATGTTGCACGCCTCCGAGACCAGCAGCGCGACCACCGAGGTGGACAGGTCCTTCATCCGGGTCGTGCCGTCCCCGAGGTGCACGAACGCGTCCAGGAAGCCGGTCCAGGCGTTCACCTCGAACAAAAGGTCCGGCAGGTCGATCTTCGGAAGCATCCTCTCGACCCGCTTGCGCAGCCAGGTCAGGGACTTCGGCTCGCCGAGCGCGCCGAGCCTGTCGACGTTCAGCTTCACCCGCCCGTCGTCCTGCACCCCGATCGACACCTTCGCCGCCGGCCCCGCCTCCTCCAGGCGTTCGGCGAGCTGCTTCCATCCGGCGTCCAGGCCGCGTACCAGCTCCGCCAGGTGCTCCTCCACGGGCGTGTCCAGGCTCAGGGCCGCCAGGACGTCCTCCTCGACCGCGTCCCAGTCGGGCCCGTCCAGCAGGCGGGCCCGCGGGTTGGACCAGCGGTGCGACGGGGCGGCGAACACGTCGCGGTTGTTCAGGGCCCGGTGCAGCTGCTCCAGCACGCACACCACGTAGGCGTCCCGATCCACCGCGCCCTGCGGCAGATCCGGGTCGGCGTACACCGCCTTGCGCCACGCAGGTGGTACGAGCTTGTCGTCCACCTCGCGCGGAAGTAGCGGCTTCACCCCCGCCTTCCGCCGGGCCAGCGCCGGCAGGCCGCGCACCTCGGCCAGGACCCGTTTCCCGGCGCTCGCCGCGTCCAGCGCCTTCGACTCACCCAGCAGCGACAGGAACGGCCGCACCGTCGCGTACCGGTTCGCGAGCGCGGCCCGCATGGCGACCTCGGCCGAGTTCTCGTCCTCGGGCACCAGGGTCACCACGGTGGCCGCCGCGCTCAGCACGGCGGCGCGCGGCGCGACCTCTTCCACCGCCGCCCACAGCGCGGCCACGTCCAGGTCCGCCTCCTGCTCCTCGACCAGCTCCAGCTCCTCGAACAGCACCTTCGCCGCCCGCGCGAGCACCCGCGACGCCCTCTCCAGCTGCGGCAGCGTGGACAGCCGCTCCTTCTCCGTCTTCCGCTTCGCCGTGTTCAGCAGCCGGGTGGCCATCAGGACCTGGAACAGGTCCAGAGCCTCGTCGATCGCCTTCGCCTCCAGGTGCCGCATCACCGCAGTGAGCATCGCCGTGCGCTTCGGCTCCACCGCCCGCTCCAGCAGCGGCGCCTTCGATCCCAGCGCGTACCGGGCCAGCGCCGCCATCCGGTTCGGCGGGATCTGCGACAACTTCAGCCGCCCCAGCCGGTAGGCCCCGATCTCGTCCACCCGCTCCAGCGCACGGGCGAACGCCGTGCCCGTCGTCCGCGTCGGCGGCCGGCGCAGCCGCTCCAGCTCCGAGAACCGCGAGCCCTCCGGCGTCTTCAATGTCGCCACCAGATCGCCGGGCAGCGCAGGGTCCGCGCGGCGGGCGGCGCCCCCACGGTGGCGTGCAGCCGCTTCTCCGCGACCTTCCGCGCCTCCGACACCTGCCGGGCCAGCACCGACACCCCAGGCAGCAGCACCCGGTGACGGCGCAGCCAACCCACCGCATGGTCGAACAGCGCCTTCGGACCCTCGGCGTGCGTCCACGCCCGGCCGTGCAGGAGCGTACGGAACCGCCGGCCCCACTCGGCGTCCTCGTAGGGGTGGTAGCCGTAGGCGTCCCGGATCTCCCACGCGTGGTCGTACAGCGTCTGGCCGCGTACCTCTTGACCACCGACGGGTCCTCGATGCCGAGCTGCGCGGCCAGGTGCTCGATCACCGGCCACGGCACCGCGAGCGGGTCCTCCAGGAACAGACCGACGTACCGCACCGTGTACATCTGGAGCGCGAACCCGAGCCGGTGATGCTCCGTCCGCCGCAGGGCGATCAGGTCCCGATCCACGTCGTCCAGGAAGAAGAACCGCTCCAGCTCGGGCCTCGTCGGCTCCTCGGCGAACGTCCCCTACGCCTCGGCCTGCTCATCACTCAGAAATTCCACCGGCACGAGCCGGACCGTAGCCAGCCCCGGACCAGGCCCGGAGGCGTTTCGGCGAACCCCAGCAGCGAAGTGGATCACTGTGCTGGACGGCCCTGATCATTCTCACCGATAACCGCTGTACCGATGTTCCCCGAGGCCGGTGACGCCCGCGAGTTCGTGGAAACTGAAGGTTCTTCAGCGCGAACCCGAGGGTGCAGTGCCCGGATTCTGGGGGTGGCCCCGTCGGTTCGGGGTCAACTCGCGGGGTGATGGAGACCTTTGGATCTCCTCCCCCTGTGCTGAGGATGGCCCCGGAGTTGCTCGCCTTGATTCCTCAGGCGTGCAAGTGCTGATCTGCGGGTGGATGCCGAACTTGGGGGCTGGCTCTTGGTCGGGTGGCTGGATGGGTACGAGGGCGGGGACGGGGCGGTCTGGAGTGGGTGGGGCCTCTCCCCTGGCCGGGAATAGGTGGTGTGGGAGCGGGCTCAGGGTTCGATGGCGAGGTGTTCGATGAGGTCGTCGCGCAGCGTGAACCGATAGCGGAGATCGATGGTGCCGCCGGGGAAGTTGCCTTCGAGGTGGTGTGTGGCGATGTAGTGGGCCGTGTCGGTCTGCTGGGCGTTCGTGAGGTGGATGGTGTAGGTGAATTCGGTGGCGGATCGGTCCAGCCACCGTTCGATCGCGGCGCTGCCCTGGTAGGTGTTGCCGTCGTCGATCACTGTGGCGTCGTCGGTGAACGTCGTGACCGCGGTGGCGGTGTCGTGGGCGCGGTGCGCTGTGAGGTAGCGGGTGATCACCTCGGGGAGGTCGTCCGGGGTGATGGTCCGGGGCTGGTTGTCGTGCATGACACTCCTGATGGTGGTGGCGGGTTCAGACGGTGGGGGTGGTGCCGCCGTCGATGACGTGTTCGGCGCCGACGATGGCGGAGGCGCGGTCGGAGACGAGGAAGGCGACGAGCTCGGCGACCTCCTCGGGCCGGTTGGGACGGCCGAGCGGGATGCCTCCCAGGGAGTCCATGAGCCGGCCCAGCGCCGCTTCCTGGCTGATGCCGGCGTCGTCGGCGATCCGGGTGACGAGGTTGTCCGCGGCCGAGGTCTGGACGAAGCCGGGCGAGACGGTGTTGACGCGGACGCCGTGCGGGGCGACCTGGTTGGCCAGGCCCTTGCTGTAGGTGGTCAGGGCGGCCTTGGCGGCGGCGTAGGCCAGGGTGCCGTTCCACAGCGGCATGCGGCGCTGGATCGAGGTGACGTGCACGACCGCGCCCTTTCCCGTGGCGATCATGTGCGGGAGGAGTGCGCGGTCCAGGCGGACGGCGGCCAGCAGGTTCGTGTTCAGCTCCCTTGCCCAGTCGTCCTCGCCGAGCGCGGCGAATCCTCCTGCCGGTGCCTCGGAGCCGCCGAGAGTGTTGACCAGGATGTCGACGCCTCCCATGCGGGCGTCCACCTCGGAGGCGACGTGGGCGGCGCCCTGGGCGGTGGAGAGGTCGGCGGTGATGAACGTCTTCTCCTCGACGTCGTCGGGGCGGCTGCGGGCGGTGACCAGCACGGTCGCACCGGCCTGGGCCAGGCGTCGGGCGATCGCGGCTCCGGTGCCCTTGGTACCGCCGGTGACCAGAGCGCGTCGGCCTTCGAGGGATTCGCTGATGGATGTGGTCACGGTGTGCTCCGTTCCCGGGCGCGGGTATGCGGGGCGCCGCTCCCGTCCCGACTGCTAAAATAGAACCTACTAACTTCGACTTTAGCAGTAACTGAGGGGATGGTCGCCGTGGCAAGCCGGATCAGGCTGGAGGACCGGGAGTGCCCGCTGTCCACGACGGTGGAACACGTCGGCGAGTGGTGGACACTGCTGATCCTCCACGACGCCTTCGACGGCTACACCCGCTTCGACCAGTTCCAGGAGAGCCTGGGCATCTCCTCCAGCATGCTCACCACCCGGCTGAAGACCCTGGTCGCGGACGGTCTGCTGGAGCGTCGGCCCTACCAGACCAGCCCTGTCCGGCACGAGTACGTCCTGACCGAACTCGGGCGCTCCCTGCGCCCGGTGATCGTCGCCCTGGCCGCATGGGGCAACTCCCGCCTCACGCCGACGGAGCGCAGCATGATCCTCGTCGACGCGCACAGCGGCGAGGAAGTCGAGCCCGTGGTCGTCGACGCCAAAACCGGCCGCCGACTCGACGACAGCGCCGCCTACGTCTTCACCGCGGGCCCCGCAGCCAGCGACGCGATGCGCAGCCGCTACGCGGCACGGCCGGCCATTCCCGCGGAAGAGGCGAAAGTAGGCCCGGAAGATTCTCGTACAGCCTTGAGCAGGGCCGCGAGCACGGGCTGCACCTGATCAGCCTCGCGGCACCGGCTTGTCGCCGGCGTGATACCTGCCAGCCCTCCCCAGTCGTTGAGAACTGGATCAAGTGAGGCGAGGGCAACACCAGTCGTTGCCAAGAATCCCCATCAGGGGTCGGTCTCGGCAGCCTGCTCCAGCAGAGCTCGTGCGGACTCCGCGTAGCGCATGGCCGTCTTCTCGTGAAGCCCGAACACCTCAGCAAGGTGGAGGGGGTCAGGGCTCTGGGCCATGGCCTCTTCGAGTTGTCGATCGACGCGGAGCCGTTCCAAAGTCGCCTCCTGGCCGCGCAGGGGCCCACGGATCCAGCGGATACTGGCGCGACCAGTGCCCGTAGCGGTCTGGTTGTTGATCAGCAGGTGGAGGTTGGCCGTGTTCGGCCAGCGCTCGCGCCGGTATTCCAGCCAGGCCAGCAGTAGTTTCAGGGTGAGATCGTCGACGGGCCGGACACGGCCGGCGATGGTCAGGCGGCGGTTCCCGATGTCGACATCGCCGAGCATGAGAGTGGCGATCTGGGCGACCCGGGCCGCGTGCACCGCCGCGAGAGCGAGGACAAGCCGGGCGGCAGGGGTGGTGGCCGCGGCGACGGAGCGGTCGATCTTGTCGGGTGCGAGCGGTTGGAGCACGCTGTACTCGATCTGGCCTACCTTGATACGGCTGGCCGGGTTGCGAAAGATCAGGCCGGACCGCTTGGCCCAGGCGAACAGTGAGCGCAGGGCGACCAGCTCGTCCATGCGGTGGCGGCCGTGCAGTGTCTTGGCATGGGCCAGCACGTCTTCGCGGGTCACCTCCCGCAGATGGTCGTAGCGGTTCGACCACGCCAACAGCGCTGGGCGGGCCCGGTTGAGGTAGAGCCGGACCGTGGCTTGCTGCCGGGACAGGCTGCGGGGGCCGCCGTCGCGCAGAACTCGGGTCCAGCGTTCGGCTTCCGCAGCGATGCCGGGGGCAATGCCTTCCAGCCGCTCAGCGAGCCATCGCTCGAAGAAGGGTTCCTCGTCATCCAGGAAGACTCCCATCTCCTCAAGGACCGTGATGACGTGGCCAACCCGCAGGTCGAGGGCACGGAGCGGGGTGAATATCTCGCTGTGGCGGATGATGTCGCCCTCGGTGTATCCGGTGAGCACGATGGCCAGGCCGCGGTTGACAGCGAAGCGGATGCCGCGTCCCCAGCCCCGGGCTTCGGCGAGTTGGTGGGCGAGGTGCTTCGCCCAGGCCAGCCACGGGCTGGCCAGGTCGGCGGTGGCCGGGTCGAGCCGACCGTAGTCACGCGGAACCTGCTCGAACAGTGGCAGTTGCCTCCAACCGGTTCTCGGCCGTGAGCGCGACACGGGCGGCGGCCTGCGGGATGCTTCTCGCGCCTTGACGTGGTGCAGGACGGTGAGAGCCGATCCTCTGCGGTAATGCAGTCCCACGAAGAAGAGCTGGTGATGGCGGACGGCCTGGAGCCACGGGGTCATCACCTCGCCGCTGACGGTCGGCATGCCGGTGGCGGTCCTGGCGTTGAGCCGGGCCTGGCACCAGCACAGACGGCAGTACTCCCACTTCAGCGGCTGGACTCGCTGGCAGCCGATGCAGACGGCCGTTTCGTGGCTGCGGCCGAACATGTAGCAGGTGTGACAGAGCCGACCGCGGAAGTCGCCCCAGGCCAGGCGACCTGGGCAGGAGCTGGTGGGCTTGACGTAGCCCTTCGGGAACCTTGCCACCAGTTCACTCCGGTGGCAGCGACCGGCCGTCCCGGCGCTTGGGGATCACCGCCGGTGCGGCGGTCCCTGCACCGACCGCCGCTCGTTCCGTCTCCGCCTGCCCCGGGCGGCTGACCTTCTCCGGCTCGGGGATCAGCAGGTCGCCGATCTCACAGCCGAGGACGACACAGATGACGTCCAGGTCCTCCAACTTGAGCGAGACGGGCTGCCCGGACCACAGACCGGACATCTTCCCCGCCGAGATCACCAACCCGTGCTCGGCCAGGCTCCGCTGGAGCTCAGAAGCCTTCCAGACCCCTTTGTTCGCGGCGGTCAGCCGCAGGTTCCACCTCATCGGATCAGTCCTTCCAGCCGCTTCGCAGCCCGTTCCATCCCGGCGACCCAGGCGTCCTCGACCCGGGTCTGCTGAACGTGGATGTATCGCATCGTCGTGGCGATCCATGAATGTCCCAAAACCTCCTGGATCGCGAGCAAGTCCAGCCCGTTTCCGTAGAGTTGGGACGCGCAGAAATGCCGCAGGACATGCGGGGTCAGCTTCTCGCCCCAAGCGGGCAGGTGCGCTTTGGCCGCGTCCTTGAGTCCACCTCGCAGGGCGTCGTCGCCAACCCGACGCGAGGAGCCGTCGGCGTTCTTCCGCTCGGAGGGAAACAGCGGGGCGCCGGGGCGGGTGTGGTCGTCGTCAAACTGGCCCCAGACGTCCTCGATGAACCACCGAAGGGTCCGGTCGGCGCCGTTGATCAGCGGCACCATGCGCTCACGCGGGCCCGATCCGCGGGCGCCCTTGCCGTGGCGGACGTGGAGCTTGCCGAAGCGGCCGAGGTCCCACTTGATGTCGTCCAGATCGAGCCCGCATGCCTCGCTCACCCGCAGGCCGACCTGGGACAGCAGCTTCGAGGCGGTGTAGTTCCGCGCGGTAGGAGCGAACTTTCGGCACGTGGCCAGCTCACCACCCCAGCCGGCGAAGAGCGTTCCGACCTCTGGCTCACTCGGCGGGATCCGCAGCTGGGCGTCCTTCGTGCCGCGCGGCCGGTTCATCTCGTCGATCGGGCACTCGATGACCCGGCCGGTCATCCTGTGCAGCTCGACCTTGTGCCGCAGCTCCAGGAACATGAAGTACGTGGTCGGCGCCTGTGATCGGGCCAGCCGGGTGCCGCTCGGCGAGCCACGCAGCACCTTCCCGAAGTACGCGTCGGCGTCGGCCGGCTCCATGTCCCACAGCGGTCGCCCGAACCAGGACCTGATCTGGTCCAGATGCCCGACATCCCCGCGGATCGTGCCGTCAGCCAGTCCTGCCGAGGCGCGTGCGAGGACGAACCCGGATAGCGCGTCGGTCTCGAACTGCTTCAGTTCCTCCGCCGACGCGGGCGCCCAGTGCTCGCGCAGGTCCCGTACGACTGCCAGCGCCGCCAACCCAAGCCCCCTCACCTTCGGCCCGACTGTGGATCGGTCGGACGAGGTGAGAACGCTTCAAGAATCCCGAAGTTACGTCACAAGTCCGCAGAGCACCCGAAGGAGGAACAACCCCCTGGCCACGGGCGCAGGGACTCAGCGGGGCTCAGGTGAACTCGCGGGATGTCGCACAAGCCTGCAGGCTCGGCGCGTTCCAGCGGCGCTCGAGTGTCCAGGTCTCGCTCAGGGAGCGGTACAGGTCCGTCATCACCGGCAGGAACTCGGGCGGGAGCGGTGCTGGCTACACGTCACAAGCAGCCGGGAACCGCGCGGCGTCGGCCTACGCCAGACGAATGCGGCCCAGACATCTGCACGTCAAGGGGCTGACATGCTGTCGGTCGGCCGAGGGCCAGCGGCCGCCCCCACATCAGCACGCCAAACTGATCAACACAGGACAGCCCACCAGCCACTCATCAGAAAAACCGCCACCGGACACAGTTGGAGCGGCTGGCCGGCCTCGGCCTGACTGGGCGGCACAGGCGCGGGCGTAGCCCGGCAGGGTGCGGCAAGAGGTCCGGCCGGACGGGCGGCGAGACCCCATTGTCTGAACTTGTCTGCGGCTGGCACGCGCCTGCTCCCCGTCGGCGACCAGAGCGGTGACTGGATCGCTGTACTCGCTCCAGATCGCGGTACCCCGGCCCCATTAAGAGCAGCCGCCCGTCATGAATGGCGTTTACTGCGGGAGCTTTCCCGGGTGCGCGATGTGTCGGTCAGTCAGAGGTCTGGGCAAGGCGGTCGCGGGTGGCCGCGACGAGCGTGGCACCTGCGCAGAGCAGCCCCAGGGCCGCCAGCTGGCAGCCGTCCAGTGCCGAGCGGGCGTGGGACAGCGCCGAGTTCCACAGGTATGTCTGGTACTGGTCCCTGTTCGCCAGGTGCAGCCAGCCCGCGATCCAGGTGCTCGGCAGGTACGGCACGAGCGGATGGATCAGCACCAGCGGTTCGAAGACGACGGGCACGCCGAGCGCGACGGCCGCGCCCGGCACGACGCCGCGCAGCACGACCGCTGCGGCCATGCCGCCGGCGACGTACACCAGCACGACCAGCAGCACGCTGCCCAGCGTGGTCGCCGCCTGCCCCCAGGACGGGGTGTGCGGATCCCAGGTGGGAGAGATCGTCGCCGACGTGGCCAAATGCGCCGGATGGGCCCGGTAGTGCCAGGCGAGGGCGAGCCCCTCGGCCCGCAGCAGCAGCACCAGCACTGCCGCGAGCCCCCCGACGGCGGCCACTGCCGTGGCGAACTTCACCGCGAGCAGCCGCCGGACGCGGGGCTGCCGCAGCAGCAACAGCCCCCACGTGCCGTCCTCGAACTCCCCGCCCGCCACGCCCACTGCGGCGCCCACCGCGGCCAGCAGCCCGGCGAGCGTGCCCAGGTGGCGCAGCGCAAGGGCCACGGCGCCCGGCCAGGAGTCCAGCCCCGCCGCCAAGCCGGTGTCCTGGAATCTTGAGACAGCCAGCTGGTAGCCGCGCCCGGAGGTGATCAGCGCGACGAGTGCGGCCGTCGCGAAGGCAGCCAGGACGACGGGCGCGGCGAGTTTACGGGCCTCGGCGAGGAACACATACCGCAGGCGGGAGGACGCGCGGCTATGCGACGCGGTCACGGCTGTCCGCCCTCCGCATCAGCCACAGGCCGGCCATGGCCAGCACAGCCACGGTGGGCACGGCCCGCAGCCACAGTGGTACCCCGCTGCCCGAGGCCGGCCCCCACCAGTGGTTCCACAGCGGGAAGACCGTGTGGAAGTCCATGCAGTCGGCGAGGATGCCGCCGGGCAGCCACGCCCACACCGGTTTCATGGACGCCCCATGTTGGCGAGCAGTACCAGCAGGCCACCGGCTATGAACGTCAGCGCGCGGGTACGGGAGAGTGCTGCGATCAGCGTGACCATGACGCTCGCCACGGCCATCGTCGCCAGGCCGACTCCCGCCTGCCGTGCCGTCCATCCGGCCAGCGCGAGGCCGTGCGGGGTGGGTACGTACACGTCGTAGTGGGACTGGAAGTAGGCCGCGTACGCCGCGGCGACCACCAGCCCGCACACGGTCATGTGCGCGGTCAGCACGGTCCACAGCGCCATCGCCTTCGCCAGCAGCACGCGGCGCAGGTCGGGCTGCGCGATCAGCAGCGACGTGGCGGTACGGCGCTCCCACTCGCCGGCCACCAGCGCCGCACCGAGCAGCAGTGCGACGGCGAAGCCGGGCAGGGAGGCGTAGGTCTGCGCCGACCAGCCGAACGCGCCGGGAATGGTCCGGGTGGGGGCGACGGCGCGGTCGTTGGCGAGTTGCTGACGCAGATCCTCTTCGGCCGACGGTACGTAGCTGGGGTGGGAAAGGCACTTACGCAGTTCAACGCCTTTCGAGCCGGCGCATTCCTGCCGGTCTTCCGCCGCCACAAGGGCGTTCTTGAACAGCAGCGTCTGGCCGCTGGACCAGTCCTGGGCCACCCATGCCGTGTAGAGCACGCCCAGCCCGAGTACGAGCAGCAGGAGCAGCGACAAGGGCCGGAGGGCGATCATGGCCGTCCGATGCCCCGGGAGGACATGGCCACTCATCGGGATGAGCGAACCGAAATCGCTTCGTAAGGACACCACTACTTTCCGCGCTGACGCCCGGAGCCCTCGAGGAGTACGGGTGTCACGGTCGAGGCGGTGCCGGGTTGACCGCGACCCGGCGCAGCATTCAGTACTGCTCGGTCTCCACGAAACCCGCGTCCCCGTCATCGTCCGCACCGAAGGCGCCCGCGGCGGCGGTCGGGTCGAAGCCGGGCGGGCTGTCCTTGAAGGCCAGGCCGAGGCTGGCCAGCTTCGCCTTGACCTCGTCGATCGACTTCGCACCGAAGTTGCGGATGTCGAGGAGGTCGGCCTCGGAACGCGCGACGAGCTCACCCACGG
>NZ_JBEPBF010000087.1:0-44429 GCF_040298985.1 Streptomyces sp. NPDC001093
GCTGGACGCGCGGCGGCGCCTGGCGAACCTCGCCGGCGCGCTGGAGGTGACGGCGGGCGGCGGTCGGCTGCTCGGCGCGGGCCAGGTGGTGCTCGTCGACGACCTGATCACGACGGGTGCCAGCCTCGCGGAGGCGGCGCGGGTTGTCCGGGAGGTGGCAGAGGAGCGAACTGGAGTGAGAACAGTCGTGTACGGGGCCGTAACTCGGGAAGGAAGGGATGAACGACGGATCGGAGCACGGTGGGACGGTACGAAGTGGGTGCATGGTGCACCGGAAAAGACGGCCGTGAACACGCTTCGGCATGCGCTCCATGCGGCCGTGATCGCCGCACCGCCGGATTCTTTCGAAATAAACAGGAACTGACCGCCGACCTGCATCGTTGCAGGTCGTGAGAGGGGTAATTCACCTGAACGGAGGTACGCGGGAGTAGAGGGTGACGACATCCGTCCGGGCGAGATATGTTCGGTTGTGAGGAAAGGCGCAGGCCACACCTCTCATATCGGAATGCCGTGCCATGGGTTTTCGGCAATCACCCGTGGCGGTGGGGTGGAGATCTCGCCCTTGGGGGAGGAGGAGGTGGAAGTCACCGAGTCCGAGGTCCGGTGCTCACCGGATCTGGTGCAAAAGGGAGATGCTCCGCCGATGGAGCGGAGCGATCCGGGAACGGAGTTCTGCGTGGACATCGTCGTCAAGGGCCGCAAGACCGAGGTGCCCGAGCGGTTCCGCAAGCACGTGGCCGAGAAGCTGAAGCTGGAGAAGATCCAGAGGCTCGATGCCAAGGTGATCAGCCTCGACGTCGAGGTGTCCAAGGAGCCCAACCCCCGACAGGCCGACCGCTGTGATCGAGTGGAGATCACGCTCCGCTCCCGCGGTCCGGTGATCCGGGCGGAAGCGGCGGCCAGCGACCCGTACGCGGCACTCGACCTGGCGGCGGAAAAGCTGGACGCCCGGCTGCGCAAGCAGCACGACAAGCGGTTCTCGCGCCGTGGCGCACGCCGGATCTCGGCGGCCGAGGTCCCCGACCACGTTCCGGGCGCGGCGACGCTGAACGGCAACGGCCTCCTCGTCGAGGAGGAGGAGACGGACGGAGTGCCGACCAAGAAGATCGGCTCGCTGGAGGTCAAGGGCGAAGGCCCCCTCATCGTCCGCGAGAAGACCCACGTCGCCTCCCCGATGACCCTCGACCAGGCTCTCTACGAGATGGAACTGGTCGGCCACGACTTCTACCTGTTCGTCGACTCCGAGACCAAGGAACCGAGTGTCGTCTACCGGCGGCACGCCTACGACTACGGCGTCATCCACCTCAGCACGGACCCGATGGTGGCCGAGGCGCAGCCCCCCGCGGCCGGAGGCACGCTCGGCGGCTGAGCCATCCGGCCCATGTCGAGCCGGTGCCCCTGGAAGCGCGTGTGCGCCCCCAGGGGCACCTGTGTGCGACCAGTTCACGCCTCGCCCGTCGCCCCGGTGTCGCCCGGGCATGAAATCATGGCCGGACCGGCCCAACCGGTGGGCCGCTGCCTTGGGTTGGCGATGGCACAGGACCACCAGGCCACAGCCTTCAGGGGGAGGAACGATGGCGGACACCTTCGGACCGATGCGGGACGAGGATGGCGACGACGGTGTCACCGGCATGGGCCCGGATGCCGGCTCCTCACGCGCCGAGCCGATCAGGGTCCTGGTCGTGGACGACCACGCCCTCTTCCGGCGCGGCCTGGAGATCGTGCTCGCGGCCGAGGAGGACATCCAGGTCGTCGGCGAGGCCGGTGACGGGGCCGAGGCCGTGGACAAGGCCGCCGACCTGCTGCCCGACATCGTGCTGATGGACGTCCGCATGCCCAAGCGCGGCGGGATCGAGGCCTGCACCTCCATCAAGGAGGTCGCCCCCAGCGCCAAGATCATCATGCTGACGATCAGCGAC
The DNA here is from genome assembly GCF_040298985.1 of Streptomyces sp. NPDC001093. Lineage (NCBI taxonomy): Bacteria > Bacillati > Actinomycetota > Actinomycetes > Kitasatosporales > Streptomycetaceae > Streptomyces > Streptomyces sp. NPDC001093. The sequence continues at coordinate 1,920 of NZ_JBEPBF010000087.1, forward strand.
GAGGAGGCCGACCTCTACGACGCGATCAAGGCGGGCGCGACCGGATACCTGCTCAAGGAGATCTCCACGGACGAGGTGGCGACCGCCATTCGCGCGGTGGCCGACGGACAGTCGCAGATCAGCCCGTCCATGGCGTCCAAGCTCCTCACCGAGTTCAAGTCGATGATCCAGCGCACCGACGAGCGCCGGCTGGTGCCCGCGCCCCGGCTGACGGACCGGGAGCTGGAGGTCCTCAAGCTCGTCGCCACCGGGATGAACAACCGGGACATCGCCAAGGAACTGTTCATCTCCGAGAACACCGTGAAGAACCACGTCCGCAACATCCTGGAGAAGCTCCAGCTGCACTCCAGGATGGAAGCCGTGGTCTACGCGATGCGGGAGAAGATCCTCGAGATCCGCTGAACAGCGGTCGTACCGGCCGTGTCGGCTAGGCGAGGGTGCGGGCGAGCTCCCTTGCCAGGGGCTCGCGCAGGCCGGGCGCGTCCACCTGCTCCACGCGGACGTCCGTGCAGTTCACCCAGGTCGCGGCCTCGATCAGGGCCTGGGCGACCGCCGGGACCGCCTTCGGGCCGTCCAGGGTGACCTGTCTGGCCACCAGCGTCCTGCCCTCTCGTGCCGGGTCCACCCGCCCGACCAGCCGGCCGCCCGCGAGCACCGGCATCGCGAAGTAGCCGTGGACCCGCTTCGGCTTCGGCACGTACGCCTCCAGGCGGTGCGTGAAGCCGAAGATCCGCTCTGTGCGCGCCCGCTCCCAGATCAGCGAGTCGAACGGCGACAGCAGGGTGGTGCGGTGTCGGCCGCGCGGCGGTGCCGAAAGGGCCGCCGGATCGGCCCAGGCCGGCTTCCCCCAGCCCTCGACCTCGACCGGCACCAGACCCGAGTCGGCGATCACCGCGTCGACCTGCTCGCCCTTGAGGCGGTGGTAGTCGGCGATGTCCGCGCGCGTGCCCACGCCGAGGGACTCACCGGCCAGCCGGACCAGGCGGCGCAGGCACTCGGTGTCGTCCAGCTCGTCGTGCAGCAGCGGGTCCGGGACGGCGCGCTCGGCGAGGTCGTACACCCGCTTCCAGCCGCGGCGCTCGACGCACACCACCTCGCCGTACATCAGCGCGCGCTCCACCGCGACCTTGGTGCCCGACCAGTCCCACCAGTCGCTCGTCCTCTTGGCGCCGCCCAGCTCCGTGGAGGTCAGCGGGCCCTCCGCGCGCAGCTGCTTGATGACCTGGTCGTAGACGCCCTCGGGCAGCTTGTGGTTCCAGTGCGGGCGGTCGCGGTAGGCGCGGCGGCGGAAGGCGAAGTACGGCCACTCCTCGATGGGCAGGATGCACGCCGCGTGCGACCAGTACTCGAAGGCGTGGGCGCCCGTCCAGTAGGCGGCCTCGACCGCTTGGCGGCCGACCGCGCCGAGCCGGGCGTACGGCACGAGTTCGTGGGAACGGGCGAGGACCGAGATCGTGTCGAGCTGGACCGCGCCGAGGTGGCGCAGCACGCCGCGGACACCGGCCCGCCGGTCGGGCGCGCCGAGGAAGCCCTGGGCCCGCAGGGCGATACGGCGGGCGTCGTCCGCGGTGAGGGTGGTGGTCGGGCGCGGAAGGGTCGTCATGCCCCGGACGATAGAGGGTGCCACTGACAGCCCGCGGTGAGCTGGGCGGATGCCCGGAAGGTGGCCTGGGCAGGTCGCCGGAAACGGTGGGCGGAGGCCGGACGGCGGGCTGGGCGGACGCGCGCAGGCGGTCAGGAACGGGCGGGCAGGTACGGTGCCGTGGACGGCAGGCCCAGGTCCGAGGGGAGCAGGGAGCCGACCCAGCAGTCCCGGCGCACTCCCTTGTTGTTGATCGCTGAGCGCAGGACGCCCTCGATGGTGAACCCCGCGCGTTCGGCCACCGCGCGGGAGGCGTGGTTGCCGACCTCGGCGCGCCATTCGACCCGGTCGACGCCGATCCGGGTGAAGATCCAGCGGCAGGCGGTGAGCGTGGCCTCGGTGACGTAACCGTGGCCGCGGTGCTCCTTGGCCGCCCAGAAGCCGACCTCCGCCACGCCGAGCGAACGCATGGTCAGACCGAGCATGCCGGCGAGTTCCCCGCCGGTGAGGAACACACCGAAGGTGAACATCGAGCCCTGTGCCCAGCCGTCGGGGACCAGCTGCTCGGTGAAGCCGCTCGCGTGCTCGGGCAGATACGGCGAGGGCACCGTGGTCCAGCGCTGGATGTCGGGGTCCTGGGCGGCGTCGTGGACCGCCTGGGTGTCGTGCGGGCCGACTGTACGCAGGACCAGGCGGTCCGTGGTGAGAGTGACGGGTTCCATCGGCTGATTGTGCTCGTGGGACCGCAGCCGGGCCATCGATTTTCGCTATACGTGAGCGCGTGATCACATTTCGCGCAATTCATCGCGGCGATGCGGCACTATCCGTGTGCGCCGTGCGTTGTCCTGGATGAACAGCCGTCGGGTGGCCAGGCCTCCCGGCCCAGCCGGGTCCTCGCATACGATGGCCGTTGCTCAGTACGTCAAATGGAAACCGACCGTCCCAGGCCCGACCGGCAAGGAGACAAGCCCCCGTGTCCGTCCTCTCGAAGATCATGCGTGCAGGCGAAGGCAAGATCCTGCGCAAGCTGCACCGCATCGCGGACCAGGTCAACTCCATCGAAGAGGACTTCGTGAACCTCTCCGACGCCGAGCTGCGGGCCCTCACCGATGAGTACAAGCAGCGGTACGCCGACGGTGAGAGCCTGGACGACCTGCTCCCCGAGGCGTTCGCCACCGTGCGCGAGGCCGCCAAGCGCGTCCTCGGCCAGCGGCACTACGACGTGCAGCTGATGGGCGGCGCCGCCCTCCACCTCGGCTATGTGGCCGAGATGAAGACCGGTGAGGGCAAGACCCTCGTCGGCACCCTGCCCGCGTATCTGAACGCCCTGTCCGGCGAGGGCGTCCACATCGTCACGGTCAACGACTACCTGGCCGAGCGCGACTCCGAGATGATGGGTCGCGTCCACAAGTTCCTGGGCCTGAGCGTCGGCTGCATCCTCGCCAGCATGACCCCGGCCCAGCGCCGCGAGCAGTACAACTGCGACATCACCTACGGCACGAACAACGAGTTCGGCTTCGACTACCTGCGCGACAACATGGCGTGGTCGCAGGACGAGCTGGTGCAGCGCGGCCACAACTTCGCCATCGTCGACGAGGTCGACTCCATCCTCGTCGACGAGGCCCGTACGCCGCTGATCATCTCGGGCCCGGCCGACCAGGCCACCAAGTGGTACGGCGACTTCGCCAAGCTGGTCACCCGCCTCAAGCGCGGCGAGGCCGGCAACCCGCTCAAGGGCGTCGAGGAGACCGGCGACTACGACGTCGACGAGAAGAAGCGCACGGTCGCCATCCACGAGGCCGGCGTCACCAAGGTCGAGGACTGGCTGGGCATCGACAACCTCTACGAGTCGGTGAACACCCCGCTCGTGGGTTACCTGAACAACGCCATCAAGGCCAAGGAGCTCTTCAAGCGCGACAAGGACTACGTCGTCCTCGACGGCGAGGTCATGATCGTCGACGAGCACACCGGCCGTATCCTCGCCGGCCGCCGCTACAACGAGGGCATGCACCAGGCGATCGAGGCGAAGGAAGGGGTGGACATCAAGGACGAGAACCAGACGCTCGCCACGATCACCCTGCAGAACTTCTTCCGCCTCTACTCGAAGCTGTCCGGCATGACCGGTACGGCGATGACCGAGGCCGCCGAGTTCCACCAGATCTACAAGCTCGGCGTGGTCCCGATCCCGACCAACCGGCCGATGGTCCGCAAGGACCAGTCGGACCTGATCTACCGCACCGAGGTCGCCAAGTTCGAGGCGGTCGTCGACGACATCGCCGAGAAGCACGAGAAGGGCCAGCCGATCCTCGTCGGCACGACCTCCGTCGAGAAGTCGGAGTACCTCTCGCAGCAGCTCAGCAAGCGCGGCATCCAGCACGAGGTGCTGAACGCCAAGCACCACGAGCGCGAGGCGTCGATCGTCGCCCAGGCCGGCCGCAAGGGCGCGGTGACCGTCGCCACCAACATGGCCGGTCGTGGTACGGACATCAAGCTCGGCGGCAACCCCGACGATCTCGCCGAGGCCGAGCTGCGCCAGCGCGGCCTCGACCCCGAGGAGCACATCGAGGAGTGGGCCGCGGCCCTGCCCGCCGCCCTGGAGAAGGCCGAGCAGGCCGTCAAGGCCGAGTTCGAAGAGGTCAAGGCGCTCGGCGGCCTCTACGTCCTCGGCACCGAGCGGCACGAGTCCCGGCGCATCGACAACCAGCTGCGCGGTCGTTCCGGCCGTCAGGGCGACCCGGGCGAGTCGCGCTTCTACCTCTCCCTCGGCGACGACCTGATGCGCCTGTTCAAGGCCCAGATGGTCGAGCGCGTGATGGCCATGGCCAACGTGCCGGACGACGTGCCGATCGAGAACAAGATGGTCACGCGCGCGATCGCGTCCGCGCAGTCGCAGGTCGAGCAGCAGAACTTCGAGACCCGTAAGAACGTTCTGAAGTACGACGAGGTCCTCAACCGGCAGCGCGAGGTCATCTACGGCGAGCGCCGGCGCGTGCTGGAGGGAGAGGATCTGCAGGAGCAGATCAAGCACTTCATGGACGACACGATCGACGCGTACGTCCAGGCGGAGACCGCCGACGGCTTCCCCGAGGACTGGGACCTGGACCGGCTGTGGGGTGCCTTCAAGCAGCTCTACCCGGTGAAGGTCACCATCGAGGAGCTGGAGGAGGCCGCCGGCGACCGGGCCGGTCTGACCGCGGAGTTCATCTCCGAGTCCATCAAGGAGGACATCAACGAGCAGTACGAGGCCCGGGAGGCGCAGCTCGGCTCCGAGATCATGCGTGAGCTGGAGCGCCGGGTCGTGCTGTCGGTCCTCGACCGCAAGTGGCGTGAGCACCTCTACGAGATGGACTACCTCCAGGAGGGCATCGGCCTGCGCGCGATGGCGCAGAAGGACCCGCTGGTCGAGTACCAGCGCGAGGGCTTCGACATGTTCACCGCGATGATGGACGGCATCAAGGAGGAGTCCGTCGGCTACCTGTTCAACCTGGAGGTCCAGGTCGAGCAGCAGGTCGAGGAGGTCCCGGTCGAGGCCGCGGAGCAGGTCGGCGAGGGCGTTCCGGAGACGGTTCCGGCGCAGGCCGGGGCGCGTCCGGAGATCCGCGCGAAGGGACTGGACGTTCCGCAGCGGAGGGATCTGCACTTCTCGGCGCCGACCGTGGACGGTGAGGGCGGCATCGTGGAGCGCGACCTGGAGGACGACGAGCCGGTGCGGTCCGAGGCGGACGGGCTGACGCGGGCCGAGCGGCGGCGGCAGGCCAAGGGCGGGCGGCGCCGCAAGAAGTAGCGGTTGCCTGCGGCGCTTCAGCCGGTTGTGAGGGGCCGGGTTCCTTTGGGGGCCCGGCCCTTCTGCGTTGCTTCTGTCAAGCCGCTGGGGGTTGCGGGTGGGGGCCGGCTCAGGGCCGCGGCTGGTGGCGGGGGCCGGTTTCCACCGCTGTGCAGCGCCAGCGGCGGTCCTGGCCGCGTTCCAGGCGGAAGGCCAGGGCGCGGAGCTGGTCGCCGGCGGCGATGCGGGCGAAGACCTCGAGGGCGCCCTCGCTGGGGACGTAGTAGCCGATGTCGTGGACGACGGGGCGGCCTCCGCGCGTACGCAGGGGGCTGCGTTCGGCGAGGCGGGTCAGGTCGTCGTAGGCGCGGCCGGCGGTGTGGCGGAGCATCCAGTGCACGGGCCGCTGACCGCTCAGAACGGCCAGCAGACGGTCGGCGAAGAGGTCGGTGGGGCGTACCGCAGGGAGGGCGGCCTCCGGCGCTGTAAGGGCCGTACCGGCGTTTCCGGGGGCGGTCGGCGGCAGGTCGTGCCTGCCCCTGACGGACGGCTTCCGGGGCGGGGCGCCGCCCGGGCGGCGCGTGTCGTGGCGGGTCGGCGGGCGGTGGCGCGGGTGGGGGGTGCGGTTCGTCGCCTTGGGCGCGGTGCGGCTCATGACCTTGTTCATGGGGTCCCCGTTCGGCCGGCCCGGTGATACCGGGCGGTAACTCGCTGGTGGGGATCTTGTACGGGGGCCGGGAGCGGGGAGGCAAGGACGGCGGGGCGGGCTCGCACGAGGCGGGAAGGTTCACCTATCCGAGGGATGCCGGGTGCGTCGGTTCCCGAGGTGCGGCGGGTGCACCGGGTGAATGCGCGGCCTGGAATGGACGGCTCCCAGAGCCTGGACACAGACCCGAAAGGGGACGGGCGCACGTATCCTGAAGGCCCTCCGGGAGTCGCCGCAGCCGGCCTTCCCGGGGCCTCAGCGGAGCCTTTGAGCAGGAAAGAGCGGCCAGTATGCGCGTCTACGTCCCCCTGACCCTCCCCGGTCTCGCCGAGGCGCACAAGACGGGTGAGCTGGGGACCGGCCCCTTCCTGGCCTATGCCGTCACGCCCGCGCTGCGCGAGTGGTATCTCTCCGAGGACATCGAGGAGCTGGAGTACGCGGCGCTCAGCCGGGCCGCGCTGGCCTCGCTGCGGCTGCTGGCGGCGGATCCGGGTGCGGTACGGCGCCGGGTCGTGGTCGCCGTGGACGTGGCGGACGGCGCCGTGAGTGTCGACCCCGACCGCGGGCTGGACCCGTCCGCGCTCGGCGAGGTGACCGTGACGGCGACCATGCCGCTCGCCAAGGCGGCCGCGGTGCATGTCGACGCCGATGAGGCGGAGCAGGACGTGGCCGCGGCGGCGGACGCGCTGGAGGCGGCCGACGGCGGGGACGACGACGCGCAGTTCGTCGTGGACGGCGCGGACGATCACGAGCTGCTGTGGTACGCCACGCAGGAGATCCCCAACCTCGTCGGACTCGCCTGACCCGGTCTGACCTGGGCGGATTCACCGGCCGGCCTCGTTGTCAGTGGGGGCGGGTACGGTTTTTGGCATGGGGATGCAGGGGAACGCGCACATCGTCTGGGACTGGAACGGCACGTTGTTCCACGACAATGACGCGATCATCGGGGCGACGAACGCCGCCTTCGCCGAGCTGGGGCTCGAGCCGATCACGCTGGAGCAGTACCGGTCGCTGTACTGCGTGCCGGTGCCGAAGTTCTACGAGCGGCTGATCGGCCGGCTGCCGACCGACGCCGAGTGGGAACTGATGGACGAGGTCTTCCACCGGTACTACGCCGAGCACCGGGCGCGGTGCGGTCTGACCGAGGGGGCGGCGGAGTTGCTCGCGGGGTGGCGGTCGGCGGGGCACAGCCAGTCGCTGCTGAGTATGTATGGGCACGAGGAACTGGTGCCGCTCGTGCGGGGGTTCGGGATCGAGGCGCACTTTCTGCGGGTCGACGGGCGTACGGGGCCGTCCGGGGGGAGCAAGGCCGCGCACATGGTGCGGCATCTGGAGGCGCTGAGCGGGGTTGTGGAGCCCGCGCGGACCGTGGTGATCGGGGACGCGGCGGACGACGCGGTTGCCGCGCGGGGTGCGGGGGCGCGGGCCGTGCTGTACACCGGGGGGTCGCACAGCAGGGCCAGCCTCGAGGACGTGGGGGTGCCGGTGGTGGACACGCTGGCCGAGGCGGTGGAGGAAGCGCAGCGAATAGCGGCGTAGCCGCAGGTGCCGGTTGTTTGGTGACCGGTGCTCCGGTGCCGGCGGTCTGTGCCGTGGCGAGGGCGGTTCCGTCTGGCGGCGCCGGTCGGGCGTGGGGTGTCGCCGCTGGGCGACGGTGTGTTTCGCGTGCCGACGTCCACCGCCCAGCCGTGCCGCCCCTGGCGGCACGACTGCCCGTGGCCGGCGCGGGTCCGCAGGTGCGCCGGCCCGGTGATGCCGTGGGCGGGCAGCCGTGCGGTCGGCCGTCCTCCTCAGCTCACCGGTGCCTTGGAGCGCAGTACCCGGAGGAACTCGCGCATCCAGGCCGGGTGGTCGGGCCAGGCCCGGGAGGAGACCAGGGTGCCGTCGACCACGGCTTCGGTGTCCTGGAAGCTCGCTCCGGCCGCCTGCATGTCCGGCTCCAGCGCGGGGTACGCCGTGACGCGGCGGCCGCGCAGGCTGTCGATCGCCGCGGTGAGCAGCGGGCCGTGGCAGATCTGGGCGACCGGCCGGTCGGAGTCGAAGAACGCCTTGAGGATCTTGCGGAGCTCGGGGTCGTTGCGCAGATACTCGGGAGCCCGGCCGCCGGGGATGACGAGGGCCGCGTACTCGCCGGGGTCCACGTCGGCGAAGGCCAGGTCGGCGGGCCAGGTGTAGCCGGGCTTCTCGGTGTAGGTGTCGTAGCCGGGTTCGAAGTCATGGACGACGAAGCGGAGCGTCTTGCGGGAGGGGGCCGCGATATGGACCTCGTAGCCTTCCTCGCGCAGGCGCTGGTACGGGTAGAGGACTTCCAGGGACTCCGCCGCGTCGCCGGTGACGATCAGGATCTTCGCGGGCATGTCGGCTCCTCCGGGTACTCCGGTGCTCGGTGCTCCTGCACTCCTGGGGCACTCCTGGTCGGGACGCACTGTCCCTGGGCAACGTGCCAACACCGGGCGTGCTTGCCAAGGGGGGCCGTCGCGGTTCCGGTCCTCGGCCGAGCGCCGGGGCCCCACCTGGTGGCAGGGTGCCCTGTTCTCAGAGTGCGGTCAGGGTCCCACCGGCGCGACCGGACGCCCGCCGTCACCTGGTCCGCCACCCACCCCGGTCGGCCCCGCCGCCCCCGCCGCCCCCTTCCTCACGTCAGCCCCGCCGACTCCGGAAGCCCCAAGCGCCCCGACAGGAGCCATATCCATGCCACAGCCACTTCGCCCACATCAACCTGCAAGCTCACAAACACCCCGAACCCCACCCGACCGAATACGCCACCACCCCCGGCCCCGCCCCTGTGCAGAACGTCAAACTTCACCCCTCGGTTTTGTACACATACGGCTCATGACGGGCCCCCGGTGAGGAGCGATAGCCTTGTGGCGTGATCAGCGCGATATCTCGCGGGGGCGATCCTGCTCCTGCCCTGCGCCCGGGTTGCACGGAACACCTCCGTGACCGGGCGGCGGTCGCTGGTCTTCGCGGGCGGGACGGGGCCGCAGGAGCCTCCGGGACGCCGAGGACAACCCTGGACACGGCGGCGCAGAGAGCAGCGTCACACCCGACGGGCGTGTCGAGAATGGCCGAATTCCTCCCGCTCATCTCACCTCACGGCATAGCGTCGATGCGGACCGGACACCCCGGGCCGTGGCGTCGAGCCGGAGGGAAAGAGACCGTACTTCCTTCTACGTCACGCAACGGCGCGCGACAGGAGTCAGAGGACAATGCAGACCAAGCTGGACGAAGCCAAGGCCGAGCTGCTCGAGAGGGCCGCCCGGGTAGCTGAGAACAGCCCGGTCGGGGGGCACCTACCGACCGGGACCGAGGGCGAGGGCTCCCCGGACACCCCGGACAGCGAGTCCATGCTCGCGTTCCTCCAGCGCTACTACCTGCACACCGCCCCGGAAGACCTCGCCGACCGCGACCCGGTCGACGTCTTCGGCGCCGCGGTCTCGCACTACCGTCTCGCCGAGATGCGCCCCCAGGGCACGGCGAACGTGCGGGTCCACACCCCGACCGTCGAGGAGAACGGGTGGACCTGCAGCCACTCGGTCGTGGAGGTCGTCACCGACGACATGCCCTTCCTCGTCGACTCGGTCACCAATGAGCTGACCCGGCGCGGGTGCGGCATCCATGTCGTCGTCCACCCGCAGTTCGTGGTCCGGCGCGACCTGACCGGCAAGCTGATCGAGGTCCTGCCGACCCCGCCGAGCGGTGACCTGCCGCACGACGCGCACTTCGAGTCCTGGATCCACGTCGAGATCGACCGGGAGACCGACCGCGCCGACCTGAAGCAGATCACCGCCGATCTGCTGCGCGTGCTGTCCGACGTGCGCGAGGCCGTCGAGGACTGGGAGAAGATGCGGAGCACGGCGACCCGGATCGCCGACGAGCTGCCGAGCGAGCCCGCCCCGGGCGACCTCCCCCGGCCCGAGGTCGAGGAGGCCCGCGAGCTGCTGCGCTGGCTGGCCGACGACCACTTCACCTTCCTCGGCTACCGCGAGTACCAGCTGCGCGAGGACGACACGCTCGCCGCCGTGCCCGGCACCGGTCTCGGCATACTGCGCTCGGACCCGCACCACGCCGAGGACGAGCAGCACCCGGTCAGCCCCTCCTTCGAGCGGCTGCCGGCCGACGCCCGCGCCAAGGCCCGCGAGCACAAGCTGCTCGTGCTGACCAAGGCCAACAGCCGCGCCACCGTGCACCGGCCGTCGTACCTGGACTACATCGGCGTCAAGAAGTTCGACGCGGACGGCAACGTCGTCGGTGAGCGGCGCTTCCTCGGGCTGTTCTCCTCCGCCGCCTACACCGAGTCCGTGCGCCGGGTCCCCGTGATCCGCCGCAAGGTGGACGAGGTGCTGGAGCGCGCCGGGTTCTCGCCCAACAGCCACGACGGCCGCGACCTGCTGCAGATCCTGGAGACCTACCCGCGCGACGAGCTGTTCCAGACGCCCGTCGCCGAGCTGCAGTCCATCGTCACCAGCGTCCTGTATCTGCAGGAGCGGCGGCGGCTGAGGCTCTACCTGCGGCAGGACGAGTACGGCCGCTACTACTCGGCCCTCGTCTACCTCCCGCGCGACCGCTACACCACCGGTGTCCGGCTGCGGATCATCGACATCCTCAAGGAGGAGCTCGGCGGCGTCAGCGTCGACTTCACCGCCTGGAACACCGAGTCGATCCTGTCCCGGCTGCACTTCGTCGTCCGCGTCCCGCCGGGCACCGTGCTGCCCGAGCTGTCGGACGCCGACAAGGACCGTATCGAGGCCCGCCTGGTCGAGGCCGCCCGGTCCTGGGCCGACGCGTTCGCCGAGGCGCTGACCGCAGAGTGCGGCGAGGAGCGCGCGGCCGAGGTGCTGCGCCGCTACAACCACGCCTTCCCCGAGGGCTACAAGGCCGACCACACCCCGCGCGCCGCGGTCGCCGACCTGGTCCACCTGGAGCAGCTCAGCGAGGACAAGACGTTCAGCCTGAGCCTGTACGAGCCGGTGGGTGCCGGGCCGGAGGAGCGCCGGTTCAAGATCTACCAGAAGGGCGGCACCGTCTCCCTTTCCAAGGTGCTGCCGGTGCTCAGCCGCCTCGGCGTCGAGGTCACCGACGAGCGGCCCTACGAGCTGCGCTGCGCGGACCGCACCACCGCCTGGATCTACGACTTCGGTCTGCGCATGCCCAAGGCGGTCGGCGGCGACCACCTCGCCGACGACGCGCGCGAGCGCTTCCAGGAGGCCTTCGCCGCCACCTGGACCGGCAAGGCGGAGAACGACGGCTTCAACGCCCTGGTGCTGAGCGCCGGGCTGACCTGGCGGCAGGCGATGGTGCTGCGCGCCTACGCCAAGTACCTGCGGCAGGCCGGTTCGACCTTCTCGCAGGACTACATGGAGGACACCCTCCGCAACAACGTCCACACCACGCGTCTGCTGGTCTCGCTGTTCGAGGCGCGGATGTCGCCGGACCGGCAGAAGGCCGGCCTGGAGATCACGGACGCCCTGCTGGAGGAGCTGGACGCGGCCCTGGACCAGGTGGCGAGCCTGGACGAGGACCGGATCCTCAGGTCCTTCCTCACCGTCATCAAGGCGACCCTGCGCACGAACTTCTTCCAGGAGGCGCTCGGCGGCAAGCCGCACGACTACGTCTCCATGAAGTTCGACCCGCAGGCCGTCCCGGACCTGCCGGCGCCCCGCCCGGCGTACGAGATCTGGGTGTACTCCCCGCGCGTCGAGGGCGTGCACCTGCGCTTCGGCAAGGTCGCGCGCGGCGGTCTGCGCTGGTCCGACCGGCGTGAGGACTTCCGTACCGAGATCCTGGGCCTGGTCAAGGCGCAGATGGTGAAGAACACCGTCATCGTGCCGGTCGGCGCCAAGGGCGGATTCGTCGCCAAGCAGCTGCCGGACCCGGCGGTGGACCGCGACGCCTGGCTGGCCGAGGGCATCGCCAGCTACAAGACGTTCATCTCGGCGCTGCTCGACATCACCGACAACATGGTCGCCGGCGAGGTCGTGCCGCCGCAGGACGTGGTCCGGCACGACGGCGACGACACCTACCTCGTCGTCGCCGCCGACAAGGGCACCGCGACCTTCTCGGACATCGCCAACGGGGTCGCCGAGAAGTACAACTTCTGGCTCGGCGACGCCTTCGCCTCCGGCGGCTCGGCCGGCTACGACCACAAGGGCATGGGCATCACCGCGCGCGGCGCCTGGGAGTCCGTGAAGCGGCACTTCCGTGAGCTGGGCGTGGACACGCAGTCCGAGGACTTCACGGTCGTCGGCATCGGCGACATGTCCGGCGACGTGTTCGGCAACGGCATGCTGCTGTCCGAGCACATCCGCCTGGTCGCCGCCTTCGACCACCGGCACATCTTCATCGACCCCACCCCGGACGCGGCCACCTCCTACGCCGAGCGCCGCCGCCTGTTCGAGCTGCCCCGCTCCAGCTGGGCCGACTACAACACCGAACTGCTGTCGGCGGGCGGCGGGATCTTCCCGCGCAGCGCCAAGTCGATCCCGGTCAACGCCCACATCCGCGAGGCCCTCGGCATCGAGGGCAAGGTCGCCAAGATGACCCCGGCCGACCTGATGAAGGCGATCCTGCAGTCCCCGGTGGACCTGCTGTGGAACGGCGGCATCGGCACGTACGTGAAGGCGTCGGCGGAGTCCAACGCGGACGTCGGCGACAAGGCCAACGACGCCATCCGCGTCGACGGCGCCGACCTGCGGGTCAAGGTGGTCGGCGAGGGCGGCAACCTGGGCCTGACCCAGCTCGGCCGGATCGAGTTCGCCATGCACGGCGGCAAGATCAACACCGACGCGATCGACAACAGCGCCGGCGTGGACACCTCCGACCACGAGGTGAACATCAAGATCCTGCTGAACGGCCTGGTCGCGGACGGCGACATGACCGTCAAGCAGCGCAACAAGCTGCTCGCCGAGATGACCGACGAGGTCGGCGCGCTGGTCCTGCGCAACAACTACGCGCAGAACACCGCCCTGGCCAACGCCCTGTTCCAGGCCAAGGACATGCTCCACGCCCAGCAGCGGTTCATCCGCCACCTGGTGCGCGAGGGCCACCTGGACCGGGCGCTGGAGTTCCTGCCGGCCGACCGCCAGATCCGTGAGCGTCTCGCCCAGGGCCAGGGCCTGACCGGTCCCGAGACGGCCGTCGTGCTGGCGTACACGAAGATCACGGTCGCCGAGGAGCTGCTGCACACCTCGCTGCCGGACGACCCGTACCTGCGCACCCTGCTGCACGCCTACTTCCCGACGGCGCTGCGCGAGCGGTTCGCGGACGCGATCGACAACCACCCCCTGCGCCGTGAGATCACCACGACCGTGCTGGTCAACGACACGGTCAACACGGGCGGTACGACGTATCTGCACCGTCTGCGCGAGGAGACCGGCGCCTCCCTGGAGGAGATCGTCCGCGCCCAGACCGCGGCCCGCGCGATCTTCTCCTCGGCACCGGTGTGGGACGCGGTGGAGGCCCTGGACAACAAGGTCGACGCGGCCGTCCAGACCCGGATCCGGCTGCACTCGCGCCGACTCGTCGAGCGCGGTACCCGCTGGCTGCTCAACAACCGGCCGCAGCCGCTGCAGCTCGCCGAGACGGTCGAGTTCTTCGCCGAGCGGGTCGAGCGGGTCTGGCAGGAGCTGCCGAAGCTGCTGCGCGGCGCGGACCTGGAGTGGTACCAGCACGTGTACGACGAGCTGTCCGCGGCCGGTGTCCCGGACGAACTCGCCACGCGCGTGGCCGGTTTCTCCTCCGCCTTCCCGACGCTGGACATCGTGTCGGTGGCCGACCGCACGGGCAAGGAGCCGCTCGACGTCGCCGAGATCTACTACGACCTCGCCGACCGGCTCAACATCACGCAGCTGATGGACCGCATCATCGAGCTGCCCCGTGCCGACCGCTGGCAGTCCATGGCCCGCGCCTCCATCCGCGAGGACCTGTACGCGGCGCACGCGGCCCTCACCGCGGACGTCCTCGCGGTCGGCAACGGCACCTCCACTCCCGAGCAGCGCTTCAAGGCCTGGGAGCAGAAGAACGCGCCCATCCTGAGCCGGGCGCGCACCACCCTGGAGGAGATCCGCGGTTCGGAGACCTTCGACCTCGCCAACCTGTCGGTGGCGATGCGGACGATGCGGACGCTGCTGCGCACGCACTCGTAGCCGTACGAGAGTGGTACGACAGTGAGGGCATAGCCGTACGACGGTGAGAGCGCCCCGGGCCGACGACAGAGCGGACCGGGGCGTTCCGTTTCTTGCCGACCCTTAGCCAAAAACGATCAGCGAATTTACCGTTTCCTGCTAATCGATGGCCTTCGGATAGGGTCGGCGCTGTGACTGTTCAACTCACCGAGATCACCGAGACCCGCCCGGCAGCGCCCCCCGCGCCGGCTCCGGCCCGGCGGCCCGTCAAGCGGGTCGTGCTGGAGGTCGTGAAATTCGGGATCGTCGGCGGCAGTGGGGTCCTCGTCAATTTCCTGATCTTCAACCTGCTGCTGCACGGCCTGGGTTGGCAGGCGATGACCGCGACCGTCCTGGCCAGCTGTATCGCCATGGCGACCAATTACCTGGGCTTCCGCTATTTCGCCTATCGCGACCGGTCCTCGCGCACGAGCAGTCAGATCACCCTGTTCTTCGTCTTCAGCGGCCTCGGTGTCGTGATGGAAATCGGCCTGTTCTGGGTCGGTTACCACGGTCTCGGCCTGCACAGCGTGCTCGCGTCGAATGCGGCGAAGGCCGTGTCGATCGTGCTCGCCTCCGCCTTCCGCTTCCTCGTCTACCGCACTTGGGTGTTCCAGCAGGATGCACACCGCACCGCCTGATACTGATCCGGTGAGCCGTACACCGTCCCCGCCGAGCGCCGCGCGGGCCGGCCGCGCCCTGCCGCAGGCCGCCGCCGCGCTCGTCGTCGTACTGCTGCTCCTGGTGATCGTCCGCCTGCCCTGGGCCGGCGACCTCGGCATGCACGCGGCCACGGTCCAGCGCCTCAGCCACAACCTGTTCCACCCCGGCAACCCGCTGGTCGACGCGGACACGCCGAGCCCCTACTACTCGCCGTGGATGCTGGTCCTGGGCGTGGTCGCCAAGCTGACCGGCCTGTCGGTGTTCGTGGTCCTGCGGCTGGCCGCGCTGGTCGGCCTCACCCTGCTGGTCACCGGCGTCTGGCGGTACGTCCGCACCCTGTCCCCGCACCGCGCGGCCCCCGCCCTGGCCCTGCTCAGCCTGCTCTTCCTCTGGGGCACGGTGCTGTTCAACTGGTCCGGCTTCCTGGGCCTGAACTCACTCGCGCTGACGGTGTCGTACCCCAGCGCCTTCGCGCTCGGCCTCACCTTCCACTTCTGGGCCTGGGTCACGCGGGCGACGCGGGAGGAGACCGCGTGGGGAAGGTGGCTGTGGCTCGGTGTGCTGTGGGCACTGATCCTGCTGTGCCACCAGTTCACCGGCGTGGTGGCCTCTCTGGGCGCCCTGGCGATGGTGATCGCGGCGCGACCGACCCGCCCGGTGCTGCTGCGACTGTCCGCCGCGCTCGCCCTGGGCCTGCTCCTGCTGTGGCTGTGGCCGTACTACGACTTCTTCTCCCTCTTCTCCGCCGGCGCGGACCTGGAGGCCATCCACAAGCCGCTGTACGAGGACCTGGCCGCACGGTTCGGCCTGGTGCTGCTCGGGGTGGCGGCGCTGGTGCTGCGCTTCCGCCGCGACCGCTGGGACCCGCTGGTCCTGTTCTTCGCCCTCGGCGTGCTGGTGTTCGCCGCGGGCGGGCTGTCCGGCCACTACTCCTGGGGCCGCGCCCTGCCCGCCGCGTTGATCCCCGCGCAGCTCGCGGCCGCGCTGGAGGTCGTCTCGGCCGGGCGGCGGGCCGTACGGGTGGGCTGGGCCTGTGTGCTGGGTGCCGCCCTGCTCGTCGGCGCCTGGACGCAGGCCGGGACGCTCGGTTATGTGACCGGAAGGTCGGCACTGCCTTCGGCCGTCGCGTCGAAGTACCACACGCCGTGGGTGGGGTACCGCTGGATCACGCCGTGGGTGAAGTACGGGGACGTGGTGATGGCCGGGACGACGCCGGCTCGGCAGATCCCCGCGTACGGGCCGTACACCGTGGCGCCGGGCTATCCGGATGTGTTCCTGCCGGACGCCGCGCGGCGGGAGGATGCGGTCACCCGCTACTTCGCCGCGGGGACGTCTGCTGCCGACCGGGCCGGGATTCTGCGGGAGTACCGCGTGAAGTGGGTCGTGGGCCCGAAGAGCCTGGCGGGACCGGGGCTTCGGAAGGTGACCACGGGCCCGGAGAGTCAGATCCTGTACCGAGTGGTGCCCTGAGCTGTCGCCGGACGGGGGCGTGTGCGCTTGACCGGTTCCTGCGGTCGGTGACCTTCGGGAGATCAGGTACTACGCCGTCGGGCTCGGGGTGCCTGTCCGTGGAACCCGGCCCAGTCCACCGCCCGCCCCGCGCCGGATGGCTGTCCGCTGACCGGACCGGGACTGCTCTGCGCGGGTGCGGTGCTCGCCGCGGCCACCCGCGGCAGGGTCACCCACGCGCCTGACCGAGCGGCCGCGGACACCTCTGGCGCCGCTCAGCCACCTTCACTGAAGGCGGCTGAGCGGCGCCAGAACACGGCCGTCCTCACCTCAGCACGCTCGTCACCAGCTTCGCCGCCTTGCGGACGCGCGGGCGGGCGATCTTGCGGATGACCGGGCGGATGACGCTTGCCGTCACGCCGACGGGATTCCAGCGGACCTGCAGCCGGCCCGGGTTGCGCCCCTCGGGTTCGACGGTGACCTCGTGCGGGGCCGCGCCGGAGCGGTAGTCGATGCGGGCGGTGAGGGTGGGGAAGGTGAGCGGGGCCAGCAGGAGGCCGGCGTTGGACAGGCCCTGCTGCTGGAGGCGGACCAGGGGGTGGCGTACACCGGCGAAGCCCTGCAGGGGGAGCGGGGCCTCGGTCAGGTCCAGATGGACCGTGCCCTCGAACAGGCCGGGGCGGACCGGGTCCAGACGGAAGGGGACCGTCATCCGGCGGTTGCCGGGGGAGAGGAGCAGGCCGGCTCGCTGCGGGCCGACCGGCAGGCGCAGACCCGGGTCGTACGTGCGCACGGCCAGGGTGAGCGAGGCGCCGGGGCCGGGAGTCAGCTCCGTGATCTCGTGGCGGAACTGCGCGCTCGGGAACGGACGCGTGTCCAACTCCAGGTCGGACACCTCCAGTTCGCGCCGGGCGCGGTCGGAGGAGGGCACGCTGTCGCCCCAGTACGGGACACCGGAGGCGTCGGCCGTGACCTGCCGCGGTGCCACCCCGTGCCCGAGGCCGCGGGCCGCGAGCCGGACGTCGTCCAGGCGGCCTTCCCGCAGCAGCTCCAGCACCACCCGCTCGGGGCGGGGCAGGCGCGCGTACGCACCCGGGGACAGCGTCTCCAGGTACGGGTTCATGATGTCGGCGAAGGCGGTCAGCCACTCCTCGTCCCGGTAGGGCAGGTCGCCCGCGTACATCCGGAAGTCGTGCTTGAGGAACTTGAAGTCCTTGTCCTCGCGCAGCCCCGCATGCCCGCTCTCCACCAGGAAGTCGTCGATCAGACGCTGGACGTGGACGCGGTCGCGGACGTTGGTGACCTTGTGCCGCTGGTTCGAGATCGAGGCCGAGGCCGCCGCCGCGAACGGGTCGATGTACCAGACGTACACCGGGTCCGGGATGATCGTGAACGCCCGTGCCAGGCAGTACGCCTGCGCCGAGAACAGCTGGTCCTCGTAGTGGATGCCCTCCGGGAAGCGGAGTTCGTGGCGGTCCAGGAAGGAGCGGGCGTACATCTTGCTCGTCGACAGGTGCTCGAAGAGCAGCCGCGGGTCCTCCTCGATGCCCTGCACCGTGCGGCGCTCGGCGACGAGGTGCGGCATCCACGTCGAGCGGCGGCCGGTGTCCTCGCGGTGCCGGCGCACCGCGCCCATGGTGAAGTCCACCTCGCGCTCGCGGTGCGCGGCGAGCAGCAACTCGACCGCGCGGGGCGGGAGTTCGTCGTCGCTGTCGAGGAACATCAGGTACGGCGCCCTGGCGATCTCGATCGCGCGGTTGCGCGGGGCGCTGCAGCCGCCGCTGTTCTCCGGCAGGCGCAGGTAGCGGACGCGGGCGTCCTCCGACTCCAGCCGGCGCGCCACCGCGGGCGTGTCGTCCGTGGAGTGGTCGTCGCTGATGATGATCTCGATGTTCGCGTGCGTCTGCGCGCGCAGCGAGGCGACCGCCCGGGGCAGGCGGGCGGCGTCGTTGTAGACGATGACCGTCACCGTCACGTCGGGGGTCGTCATGCCGAGGCCTCCTCGGGGGTCGGGGCGGGGGTGCGTTCCTCGAGCGGGATCACCGGTGGCAGTGACTCCTCCGGTTCGCCCAGGAACACCCGTCGTACGACCCGCTCGGCGGCGCGGCCGTCGTCGTACTCGCAGAACCGGCGCCGGAAGGCGGCCCGTGCCTTGGTCGCGCTCTCGTCACGCCAGGCGCCGGAGGCGAAGATCTCCGTCAGCTCCTCCTGGGTGCGGGCGACCTGGCCGGGGTGGTCGGTCATGAGGTCGAAGTAGACGCCCCGGGTGGTCCGGTAGGTCTCCCAGTCGTCGGCGTAGACGACGATCGGGCGGTCGAGGTTGGCGTAGTCGAACATGATCGACGAGTAGTCCGTGACCAGCGCGTCGGCGGCCAGGCACAGCTCCTCCACGGGGTCGTAGGAGGAGACGTCGATGATCCGGCCGGAGCGGCGCAGGCCGGTCAGCGGGGAGGCGGCGCCGCCGTAGAAGTAGTGGGCGCGGACCAGGAGGACCGTGTCCTCGCCGAGGCGGTCGGCGAGGGCGGCGAGGTCCAGGCGCGGGGTGAAGCCGGCCTCGTAGTCGCGGTGCGTGGGCGCGTAGAGGACGGCCGTCTTGCCGCGCGGGATGCCGAGGCGCTCGCGGGCGGCGCGGACGTCGGCGGCCGTGGCCGAGTAGAAGACGTCGTTGCGCGGGTAGCCGTAGTCCAGCGAGGTGTAGCGGGCCGGGTAGGCGCGCTCCCACATACGGGTGGAGTGGCTGTTGGCGCTGACGCTGTAGTCCCACTTGTCGATGCGGGCCAGCAGGGCGTCGAAGTCCAGGCCCTTG
This sequence comes from Streptomyces sp. NPDC001093, assembly GCF_040298985.1. Taxonomy (NCBI): domain Bacteria; kingdom Bacillati; phylum Actinomycetota; class Actinomycetes; order Kitasatosporales; family Streptomycetaceae; genus Streptomyces; species Streptomyces sp. NPDC001093. The sequence goes on from NZ_JBEPBF010000087.1 coordinate 21,051, forward strand.
GCGGCGGCCGGGTGCTCCATCTGGTCCAGGCCCATGCGCTTGAGCGGGGTGCCGTGGTGGGTCTGGAGGTGGATCGCGTCGGGGCGCTTGACCACCGCGTTGGGGTAGTTGACGTTGTTGACCAGGTACTTGGCGGTGGCCAGCGTCTCCCAGTAGCGGCGGGTGCCGGGGATCACATGGTCGGTGCCGGGCGGCAGCAGGGCCTCGTTGCTCTTCGACACCACCCACACCGGGCGGATGTGCGGGGCGAGTTCGCGGAGCTTCGCGGCGATCGCGGCCGGGTTGCAGGCCACTCCGCGCTCCCAGTAGGCGGCGAACACGGCCAGGTTCGGGTCGACCGGGCGGGTCAGGGCGCGGCGGTACTGCTGGTCGCGGAGCTTGGCGCCGACCTGCTTCTTGCGGGTCCGCACGGCCTTCTTGGCGGCGCGGCGGGTGCGGTTGGCGGCCTGGAACGCGCGGTACTTGGTGTACGCGCCCTCCTCCAGCAGGGAGTGCCGTACGCCCTCCACACCGGCCGGGCGCTCGTGGTTCTCGGGGCGCCAGCGGACCGCGGCGAGGGAGGCCCGGCGGAAGAACTCGCGGGCCACCGCGTCGGGCAGGTTCTCGCCGGCGAAGGTGCGCACGAGGTCGCGCATCATCAGGTCGTACAGCACCCCGCGGGCGGCGCGGCGGTCCTTGGCGAGGGCGAGCAGCGACTCGTAGCGCTCGATCAGCTCGAACCGGTCCTCGGGGGCGAGCGGCGGCAGGCTCTCGGGGCGCAGTTCGCGGCTCTCGTACGCCGCCTGGTTCAGGCAGGCGACGCGGCCGGCGTGCAGCAGGGCGGCGTACGCGGCCTGCGGCTCGTCGTCGGTGGTCAGGCGCTCCTCGTGCGCCCGCCAGAACTCGGCGCGCAGGGCGCGGTTGCCGAGCAGCGGGGTGAGGCGCAGCAGGTCGGCGGCCTCGTCCAGGGGCAGGCTCTCGCGGCCGACGGCGGCGAGGAGCCGGCCGTCGCGGGAGGGCGTGGCGGCGGTCTGCCAGGTGGTGGTGGCGTGGTCGAAGACGAGTACGTCCACCCCGGCGCCGTCGGTGGCGTCCAGCTCGGCGGTCCGCTCGGCGATCAGCCGGGCGGCGCCGGCCGGCAGGCTGTCCTTGGCGTGGACGAAGTGCAGCCAGCGGCCGGTCGCGCGGGCGGCGCCGGGGGCCCGGGCCGCCGCGTCACCGGTGCCCTCCGGCAGCGGTACGACCACCGTCTCGGGGGCGTGGCCCTCGGCCGTCTCCCGCGCCCAGTCGCCGACCGCGGCGACGACGACCTCGGCGTCGGGGAGCGGGCGGGCTTCCAGGGAGTCCAGCAACTCCGTCAGATGCCCCTGTGCGTTCGGTCCGTAGACGATGACGCTGAGTTGGGGCATCGCAGTGGACTCCTTCGGTTGATCGGGGGATCACCCTTCATAACATACTGTTACTAAGCGGATGAAAGGGATAATGGCGTTCAGAGTAAGAACGGCCCAAGGAGGAAGAGGGCGTTCCGTGGCCTACGGTTTCCCTCTCGGTAACTTTAATGCCGTCTTCTTACTCCGGGCTCCCTCAGGCCGCCTTGTCGGGTGTCGGCTTCTTCTTCGTCGTCTTGTCGCTCTTGTCGCCGCTGAAGGCCTCGTACTCCTTCATGACGTCCTCGGTCGGCCCGTCCATGCGCAGCTCGCCGCGCTCCAGCCACAGGGTCCGCTCGCAGGTGTCGCGGATCGACTTGTTGTTGTGACTGACCAGGAAGACCGTACCCGCCTTCTCGCGCAGCTCGCGGATGCGTTCCTCGGAGCGCATCTGGAACCTGCGGTCTCCGGTGGCCAGCGCCTCGTCGATGAGGAGCACGTCGTGGTCCTTGGCGGCGGCGATGGAGAAGCGCAGCCGGGCGGCCATACCGGAGGAGTACGTGCGCATCGGAAGGGTGATGAAGTCGCCCTTCTCGTTGATCCCGGAGAAGTCGACGATGTCCTCGTAGCGCTCCCTGACCTCCTCGCGGGACATGCCCATGGCGAGGCCGCCGAGCCAGACGTTGCGCTCGCCGGTGAGGTCGTTCATCAGCGCTGCGTTGACGCCGAGCAGGGAGGGCTGGCCGTTGGTGTAGATATGGCCGTTCTCCACCGGGAGCACGCCGGCGATCGCCTTGAGCAAGGTCGACTTGCCGGAGCCGTTGGTGCCGATCAGGCCGACCGCCTCACCCTTGTAGGCGACGAACGAGACCTTCTTCACGGCGTGCACCTCGCGCACGCCCGCCGCCTTCTCGGCCTGCTTGCGGCGCAGGATGCGGTTGAGGGCGGCTGTGGCGGAGCCGCGGCCGGATCCGGTGCCGTGGACGCGATAGACGATGTCGACGTTGTCGACGACGATGGTGGGGATCTTCTCGGTGGGGGTCTGCTCAGCCACGGCCGTACTTCTCCTCTGCCTTCCAGAAGTAGATGAATCCGCCGATGCCGACGACCACGGCCCAGCCGATGGCCGTCGGCCACACGTGCGGGGGCAGCTGCTTGGCGTGGAAACTCTTGATCAGGGCGAATCGCATGAGGTCGATGTAGACGGCGGCCGGGTTGGTCTCGAGCAGCGTCGTGACGATGTGCGGCAGGTGGTCCTTCTTGGTGAGCTTGCTGATGCTCCACATCACACCGGACACGTACATCCAGGTGCGCAGGATGAACGGCATCAGCTGGGCGATGTCCGGGGTCTTGGCGCCCATCCGCGCCATGATCATCGCCATGCCCGCGTTGAACAGGAACTGCAGGATCAGCGCGGGGATCACCAGGAGCCAGCCGACGGTGATCGGCAGGCCGAAGCAGAGCAGGATGACGACCAGCGCGGCCATCGAGAACAGCAGCTGCTGGAGCTGCTGGATGCAGAAGGAGATCGGCAGCGCGGCCCGCGGGAAGTGCAGGGCGCGCACCAGGCCCAGGTTGCCGGAGATCGCCCGGGTGCCGACCTGGATCGAGCTCTGCGTGAACGTCCACACGAACACGCCCGTGACCAGGAACGGGACGTAGTCCGGGACGCCCTTCTTGGTGCCGAGCAGCACACCGAAGATGAAGTAGTAGACCGCCGCGTTCAGCAGCGGGGTCATGACCTGCCAGACCTGGCCGAGCTTGGCCTCGCTGTACTGCGCGGTGAGCTTGGCGGTGGCGAAGGCGGTGATGAAGTGGCGCCGGGCCCACAGCTGGCGGACGTACTCCGGCAGGGAGGGGCGGGCACCACTGACCGTCAGGCCGTGGCGGGCGGCCAGTGCCGCGAGGTCGTCGTCGGCCGGGGCCTGGGTGGGGGGCGGTGTGTCGAGGACCTGGCTCACATCCGCTGCTTTCGCTCGGGGGAGGGGGTGGCGCGTCCGGCTGGGGGGCCGGGGCGCGTCGTCGGCCCGTCGTCCGACGTGCGTTCGTTTCCTTACGCTTCTCTTCACGTTCTCTTACGTCGGAACGGGACCGTATCGTCGCATCGTGAGAGTAGAACCAATCGACGTCGGAACGCAACCGTTTCGTCGTAACGCCCTATGCTGTGGGTCATGACGACGAACGCCGACGAGCCCGCGACGCGCCCGCGCCGCCGGACCCCTGCCGGGGCCGCCGTACTCCGGGAGGATGTGACCGAAGCCATCCGGGCGGCGGTCTTCGAGGAACTCGCGGCCGTCGGCTACGCGCGGATGTCCATCGAGGGCATCGCGCGGCGGGCGGGGGTGGGCAAGACCGCGGTGTACCGGCGCTGGCGTTCGAAACTGCACCTGGTCCTCGACGTCGTGTCGGCCATGGCGGTACTGGGCCTGCCGGTCCCCGACACGGGCTCCCTGGAGGGCGACCTCCGCCTCCTGTACGAGGTCACGTCCCGCGCCCTGCGCCACCCGGTCGCCTCGCAGATCATCCCCGACCTCCAGGCGGAGGCGGCTCGCAACCCCGACATCGCCGACGCCTTCCAGAAGGCCCTGCGCGACGGCCAGGAGGGCGTGGCCAGCAAGATCGTGGCGGCGGCGGAGCAGCGCGGGGAGGTGCGGACGGGCCTGGACCCCGACCTCGCGCTCGACCTGATCTCCGGCCCGCTGTACTGGCGCGCGGTGGTCATCCGCTCCCCGAAGCTGCCGAAGGGCTACCTGGAGAAGCTGGCCCGGGCTACGGCGGGGGCGCTCAAGGCGTTGTGACGGGGCCTGGCGTTGCGGCTGGGCGGGGGCGACGCCGTCGCCAGTCGGGGGAGAGGACAGCGCCGCCGTGCCCTCCCACGCCGCGGCGTCGCCGTGGGTGAGCGCGCGGAGAAGCGGCGGGCGGCGTCCCTGGTGGGCTCGCGGCCGTCGCGGGCGAAGTGCACCGCCGAGGGGCCGCTCGCATCAGCGCGCCGTTTCCTGCCGCCCGTCGGCCGACCTGGAGGTGCAGGGGCGGCCGTGTCCCAGGGGGCGCCGCCGGTCAGGACGGCCTCCGTCTGGAGGCCGATGTCCTTCGGGCCGGCCGCGGCCCAGCGCAGGAAGCGGCGGAAGACGTCCGGCAGGTCCAGGCCGCCGTGGTCCAGCAGGGACTCGGCGGCCGGCACTGCCATTCGGGTGTCGTCCGTCGCCTCGCCCGGCTCCCAGCCGCCGCCTCCGCACATCTCGCCGCCGTGTCCGGGACGGGGAAAACGGGCGGAGAAGGCACCCTCGGGGCCGAACCCGAAGGGTGCTCCGAGCGCGTCGCCGACGGCGGAGCCTACGACCGGGCCGCCTCCGGGTGGTGGTGCACCCAGCCCTCCCAGGCCGAGGTGATCATGTCCTGGACGTCGTACTTGGCCTGCCAGCCCAGTTCCGTGGCGATACGGCTGGCCGAGGCGACGACGCGGGCGGGGTCGCCGGGGCGCCGCGGGGTGACGGTCGGCGCGCGGTCGTAGCCGGTGACCGCGTTGATGCGGTCGACCATCTCGCGGACCGACACACCCTCGCCGCGGCCGATGTTGAGGGTCAGGTCGGTGCCGGGGGAGGAGGCCAGGGCGCGGGCGACCGTGACGTGGGCCTCGGCCAGGTCGACCACGTGGATGTAGTCGCGCACGCAGGTGCCGTCCGGCGTCGGGTAGTCGTCGCCGAAGATGCGCGGAGACGCGCCCTCGGTGAGCTTCTCGAAGACCATGGGGATGAGGTTGAAGACGCCGGTGTCGGCGAGTTCGGGGGCGCCCGCGCCCGCCACGTTGAAGTAGCGCAGGGACGCCGTGGACATGCCGGTCGCCCTGCCCGTCGCGCGGACCAGCCACTCGCCGGCCAGCTTCGTCTCGCCGTAGGGGGACATCGGCAGGCAGGGGGTCTCCTCCGTCACCAGGTCGACGTCCGGCATGCCGTACACGGCGGCCGAGGAGGAGAAGACGAAGGAGGGGATCTCCGCCCGCGTCACCGCCTCCAGCAGGACCCGGAGGCCCTCGACGTTCTCCCGGTAGTAGTGCAGCGGGAGCTCCACCGACTCGCCCACCTGCTTCTTCGCCGCCAGATGCACGACTCCGCCGATCTCGTGCTCGGCGAGCGTGCGGGCCACGAGCTCCGCGTCCAGGACGGAGCCCCGGACCAGGGGGACCTCCGCCGGGACGCGCTCGGCGACGCCCGTGGACAGGTCGTCGTAGACGACCGTGCGTTCGCCCGCCTCGGTCATCGCCCGTACGACGTGTGCCCCGATGTATCCGGCACCGCCGGTGATCAGCCAGGTCATTGCGGCCGTCTCCTCGTCAGTTGGCCCGTTCAGCCGCTCGGTGGAGCGCGGGCGTCTTTCAGTGAAGCAGTGGGCGTCCCGCCGGGTCAGCGGGCGCCTCGGTGAATCAGCGGGCGTCTCAGTGAAGCAGGCGGCGGAGTCTGCTGCGCGCCACCTGCATCACCCCGCGCACGCCGGTCGCCACACGCACGGCCAGCGCGCCGGAGTGCGTGGTGTACGGCTGCACCAGGAGCACACCGCGCCGCGCGCTCGGGACGGCGCGCCGGCGCAGCCGGCCGGCGCCCGTCAGGGCGTGCGCGGTCACCTCCCGCCGGGTGCCGTCGGCGAAGTGTACGGTCAGCCGCAGGTCCCAGGTGCCGGCGCCGAGCCCGGCCAGGTCGACGGGCAGCGCGGCCGACCAGCTGTCCGCGCCGGCCTTCGCGCCGGTCTCCGAGCCGGTCCCCGCCCCGGAGGGCGTGAGCCGGACCGTCGTGTGCCCCCGCGTCCGGTCGTCGTCCCGGGACCGCCACTCGACGTCCACCTCGCGCGGGCCCGCCTCGGCCAGCCTGCCGTAGAGCTCGTGCAGTCGCAGGCGGAGCAGCGAGGCACGCGGGCGTGGCAGCAGTTCCGCGTCGACCGCGAGCGGGAGGAGGCCGGTGGGGCGGGCCAGCAGCGGTGTGAGGGTGACCTGGGGGAGCTCGGCGGACCAGACCGGCACGCCGTCGGGGGTGCGGGCGTAGGGGGGCAGCAGGCGCGCCGGGCGGGCGGCCAGCTCGCGCAGCCGGGGCAGGTCGCGGGGCTCGGGCGACTCCAGGACGACCCGCGCGATCAGCGGGCCCGGGGCGCCCGGGTTCTGCTCCCAGTCGGTGGCGTCGTAGCGCGCGAGATACTCCCGGGTGTGCGCCCACCACGCACGCTGGTAGTGCGCGTCGCGCAACCCCAGCTCGCGCGCGTACATGCGCACCTCGTGGTCGAGGAACTTCTCCCGCGCCGCCCGCGCCAGCTCCTTGTGCCCGGCACCCAGCAGGATCTCGTACGCCAGCGCGCACGCCTCCACGCGCGCCTTCCAGTTGTCGATGTGCTCCCGGTCCAGCGAGAGCGACAGCTGCTCGGCGGCACGGCGCACATGCCACACGTACACGAGGTCCGGGACGACCGCGATGCGCGGGTCGGCGGCCAGTACGCGCGCGCTGAAGACGATGTCCTCGTAGAGGAAGCGGCCCTCGGGGAAGCGGATGCGCTGCTCGCGGAGGAAGTCGGTGCGGTACAGCTTGTTGACGCACAGCGTGTCGTGGACCAGGCGGGGCTGCTGCGTGGGGCGCGCGAGAACGGTGTGCGCCGTGTAGAGGGGCGCCTGCCAGGGTTGTTCGCGCCCCGAGGGCAGCTCCCGGCGCACGCACAGCCCGCTCGCGACCTCGGCGTGCGCCCCCGTGGCCGCCGCCAGCAGCGCGTCGACCGCGCCGGGCGGCAGCACGTCGTCGCTGTCCAGGAACATCACGTACGGCGTGGTCACTGCGTCGATCCCGGTGTTGCGCGGGCTGCCGCAGCCGCCGCTGTTCTCGCTCCGGCGCACCACCCGCAGCCGGGGCTCGTCGGCGGCGAGCCGGTCGAGCAGCTCGGCGCTGCCGTCCGTGGAGCAGTCGTCCACGGCGACGACCTCGGCGACCGCGGGCCCCTGCGCGAGCGCCGAACGCACGGCGTCACCCACATGGGCAAGGTCGTTGTAACCGATGACGACCACACCGACCTGCCCCGCGCGCGGCGGCTCAGCGGTACCGGACCGGTCCGGCCGGTCTGTCGTGTCGGGCCTGTCTGGCGGGTCTGGTCGCATCGGGTCCACCGGCGGAGCGTAAAAATTTTCGGTAATACTCGGTTAAGAGACGCTTAGCGCCCGGTCCGGAAGACGGTGGGAATCGAGCCGGGGTTGCGTGGTTCGCACGCTCTTCCCGTCCGGACCGGTCGATCGCCACAAGCGGACGAACGACAGCACGGACGCGGCCGCCAGGATCCCGTTGCGGGCCAGCATCAGCAGACAGCCGGTCCAGGTGCCGTCGACCACCTCGGCGTAGTGCGTCGGGAAGGCCAGGGTGCTCAGCGCGGTCGCCGCCAGGAGCAGTGCCGCCACCGGCCGCTGGCTGGTGTGCCGCGAGGTCAGGCACACCGCGGCGAGACCGAGCAGCCAGATCATGTACTGCGGGCTGATCACCCGGCTGGTGACCGTGAACAGCAGCACCGCGCTCAGCGCCGCGTCGAACGGCGTGGCCTCGCTCCACCGCCGTGCCCGCGTCCGCCACAGCACCAGCAGCGCGAAGGCGACCACCGTCAGCGCGAGGGAGGCGGTGGCGACGGCGCGCACATGCGGGCCGACCAGCTCGGTGGCGCCGTACCGGTAGCGCGAGCGGCCCGGCCAGCCGGCGTGCCGCGCCAGGTTCAGCGCCGTACCGCCGAGCGACTCGATCTGCACGCCCCGCCCGCCCTGCTCGCGCAGAAACGACAGGGGATGGGCGAACAGCACGGCGAGCACACCGAACGCGGCGGCTCCGGCGGCCGTCGCCCATCCCCACGCCCGGCGCGTCACTCTGCCCCGGGGCGTGCCCAGAAGCACCAGCGCCGGCCACACCTTCACCAGCGCCCCCAGCGCGCCCAGTGCCCCGCACACCCTCCCCGCGCGCGGGGAGCGGCCCACCGCCAGCAGGGAGAGCACGGCGAGGGCGGTGACCTGGACGTCGTACCGGGCGAGCGGGAGGTGCAGCAGCAGCGGCAGGCCGCCCGTCCACAGGGCCGCGCCGAGCAGGCTGCGCCCGGGAAGCCCGCCCGCGCGGGTCAGCGCCGCCGTGACCAGGGCGTCCACGGCGAGTGTGAGCAGCACGAAGGCCTGGAAGTACGTCAGCCACGGCAGCAGGTGCGGCGCCAGCAGCACCGCGCCGGCGCCCGGCGGGTACTGCCACAGGGTGTCGTGCGCCGGGAACGAGCCGTGCACGAGGACGCCGTACCAGTCGGCGTACAGCCGCCACACCTCACGGGTCACCGTGCCCCCGCCGAGCAGCGGAGTGCTGTCGTGGGTGAGCAGCCACAGCATCAGGGCACGGGTGGCCAGCCAGAGGGCGGTGACGCCGAGGACCGGACCGGAGTTGGCACGGAGACGGTTCATCGCATGGGAGCCTAAGCGCCGCGGACGGTGCATCCATGCCGATACGCCGTCATGACCGTAAAAAGGTTCGTTAATCGCACAAGATCGGGCGCATCGTGGTGAACGTCGGGTTTCCTGTGAAACCGCAGTCGGCCCGGATCCGCCGCCGGACCGCCGTGGGAGTGCCCGCGCTGGTGATGCTCGCGGTCGGGCTCTGGGGGCTGGACCGGGACGGGATGTGGCGCGACGAGGCCGTCAGCTTCCAGGCCGGGCGGCGTACGGTGCCGCAGATCTGGCTGCTGCTGCACGACGTGGACGCCGTGCACGGGCTGTACTACCTCCTCGTGCACGCCGTCCTCGCCGTCCACCCCGGCGAGGTGGTCCTGCGGCTGCCGTCGGTGTGCGCGGCGGCGGTGACGGCCGGGCTGGTGGCGGCGCTCGGTGCGCGGCTGGTCCGGCCGCGCGTCGGGCTGTGGGCCGGGCTGCTGTACGCCGTCGCACCGATGGCCGGCCACTATGCGCAGGAGGGCCGCAGTTACGCCCTGGTGGCCGCCGGGGCCACCGGTGCGACGCTGCTGTTCGTGCGGGCCGTGCAGGGGGGTTCCCGGGCGGGCTCGTGGGTGGCGTACGGCGCCGTCCTCGGCCTCACCTGCTGGCTGCACGAGTTCGCGGTGCTGCTGCTGTGCGCCCACGCGGGGTCGCTGGCGCTGGCCCGGGTCGAGGGGCGGGTGTGGCGCGGGTGGGGGTGTGCGGCGGGTGCGGTCGTGGTGTCGCTGGTGCCGATGGTGCTCGTGTCGCGGGGGCAGGCGGCGCAGGTGGCGTGGTTGCAGAGGCCCACGGCGGCTACGGCGGAGGGGCTGGTGCGGGGGTTTCTCGGGCCGAGCTCGGCTGTGTACTGGGTGTCTCTCCTGCTCGCCCTGGCCGGGCTGGCGGGAGTCGTGGGGCGGCGGGGGGAAATCACTCTCGCGGGAATGGCGTTGCCGTTGACCGTGGTGCCGCCCGGGGTGCTGATGCTGGCCTCCCAGGCCTCGCCGCTGTTCGTCGACCGGTATGTGCTCTACGCGTTGGGCGGGGCGCCGCTGCTGGTGGCGGCAGGGGCCGAGCGGGTGGCCGGGGTGGTGGGGTGCCCGCACGGCGACGGCCGGGCGGAAAGGCGCCCTCTGTCGCGGCCCCGCACGGTCTCACGGAACCACCTCGTCACCCTCACCGGCGTCCTCGCGATCGCCCTCTCCTTCCTGCACCAGCTCCCCCTCCTGCGCGCCGACCGCGACCCCGCCACCCGGCCCGACGATCTCGGTGCCGTCTCCCGGGTGGTGGCGCGGGAGCTGGCGCCCGGTGACGCCGTGCTGTTCCTGCCGGCGCACCTGCGGAACGTGGCCCTGACCTATCCGGGCGCGTTCCGGGGCGCGCGGGACGTGGCGTTGGCGGAGCGGGCCGCCGGGTCGGGGACGCTGTACGGGCGGGAGGCCGGGGCCCGCCGGGTGCGGCGGCGGATGGAGCGGCTGGACCGGGTGTGGGTCGTGGCGGACCCGGCTCTGCTCGCCGGGCGCCGGCTCCCCCGTAGCCGCACCGAGCGGGCCAAACTGGCCGTGCTGCGGCGGGACTTCACCGGGCGGGAGGTGGTCCTGCGGGGCGGGACGGCCGTACGGCTGTACGTCCGTGACCCGGTGAATTCCCCGTCCGCGTCGGCTGGTTCTCCTCGTGCCCCGCTGCCACGGCAGCCGCGTCCAGCGCGGTCGTGAGCCGGTCGAGGCGTTCGCGCAGCTCGGTGATCTCCGCCAGCTCGAAGCCGGTCGCCCGGGCGATGCGGCGCGGCACCTCCAGGGCCCGCTCGCGCAGCGCCGCGCCCTCCTCGGTGAGCCGGACCCGCACCGAGCGCTCGTCCTCGGCGCTGCGCTCCCGGTGCACCAGTCCGGCCCCTTCCAGCCGCTTGACCAGCGGGGACAGCGTGCCCGAGTCGAGCCGCAGATGCTCGCCGAGCTTCTTGACGGGCAGGTCGCCCTGTTCCCACAGCACCAGCATCACCAGGTACTGCGGATAGGTGAGACCGAGGTCCTTGAGGATCACCCGGTAAACGCCGTTGAAGGCGCGGGAGGCGGCGTGCAGGGAGAAGCAGATCTGGCGGTCCAGGCGGAGCCAGTCGGCGTCGGCGGCGGTGGGCGAGGCGGTCATGGCTCCAGGGTAGCTCTTGCAAGCCATTTAGTTGTGCACAACTTAATTGTGTGCTCTACTTGTGCTCGCAAGCCCGCGGCAACCCCGCAACGGACACCGCATCGAACCGAGAGGACGGGTCCCCATGGACGCGCTCTACACCGCAGTCGCCACCGCCACCCACGGCCGTGACGGTCGCGCCGTCTCCTCCGACGGCAGGATCGACCTCCAGCTCGCCCCGCCGGTGGAGCTGGGCGGCAACGGCCAGGGCACCAACCCCGAGCAGCTCTTCGCCGCCGGTTACGCCGCCTGCTTCGGCAGCGCGCTCGGCCTCGTCGGCCGGCAGGCCAAGGTCGACGTCAGCGACGCGGCGGTCACCGCCGAGGTCGGCATCGGCAAGCAGGGCGAGGGCTTCGGGCTGAAGGTGACGCTGCGCGTCGAGCTGCCCGACACCGTGGACGAGGAGACCGGCCGCAAGCTGGTCGAGACCGCCCACCAGGTCTGCCCCTACTCCAACGCCACCCGCGGCAACATCGACGTCGACCTCGTCATCGAGTAGTCCCCCCGAGGTACGTCCGAGGGTGCCGGTCCCGGGCCGGCACCCTCGCGCGTGCCCCCTACGCCGGCGCCAGCGCGTCCCGTCCGGCCGCCTGGCCCGGGATCCGGGCCGCGCCCGGACCGGTCATCGGCTCGCCCAGCAGCAGCGTCCGGACGACGCGCTCGGCGGCCCGGCCGTCGTCGAACTCGCAGAACCGCTGGCGGAACTCCGCCCGCAGCCGCGCCGACTCCTCGTCCCGCCAGGAGCCCGAGGCGAACAGCCGGGCCAGCTCCCGGTAGGAGCCCGCGACATGGCCCGGCGGCTCGGCGGTGATGTCGAAGTAGGCGCCCCGGCTCGCGCGGTACGCGGGCCAGTCGTCGGCGTGCACCACGATCGGCCGGTCCAGGTTGGCGTAGTCGAACATCACGGCCGAGTAGTCCGTGACCAGCACGTCCGCCGCGAGCAGGACGTCCTCCACGCGCGGTTCGTCGGTCGCGTCGACCACGATGCCGCGCCGGGCGAGCTCGGCCAGACCCATGCCCCGCGCCGGACCGGTCGCCAGCGACGGGTGCAGCCGGACCACCAGGGTGTGCCCCGCGCCGAGGTCCGCCGCGAACCGGGCGAGGTCGATCCGGTCCACGTGCCCGCTGCGGCGGTAGTCCCGGCGGGTCGGCGCGTACAGCACGACCGTGTCCGTCTCCGGGATGCCGTACCGCTGCCGGAAGCCGCTGTCGGCGCCGTTCACCAGCACGTCGTTGCGCGGGCTGCCGGTGCGCAGCGAGGTGAAGTGGCAGGGGTAGGCCCGCTCCCACACCAGCTCGGAGTGGCGGTTGGCGACCAGGCTGTAGTCCCAGCGGTCGGCCCGGCGCAGCATCTGCGGCACGTCGAAGCCGAGCCGGGCGCCCGGCTTGTCCAGCAGGTCGGCGCCCATGTACTTCAGCGGGGTCCCCTGGTGGGTGTGGATGTGCACGCTGCCGGGCCGCTTGGCCAGGGCGCCGGGCCAGTTGACGTCGTTGACGAAGAACGCCGCCCGCGCGGTGACCTCCAGACAGCGCCGGGAGCCCATGATCACGTGCTCCACCTCCGGCGGCAGCCGGTCGGCGGTCTCCTCGTCCCTCACCACCCACACCCCGCGCAGCTGCGGGGCGATCTGGCGGGCCTTGGCGTACACGGCGGCCGGGTCGCCGAGCATGCCCCGGTGCGAGGACGCCGAGTAGACGACCAGGTGCGGGTCCAGCGGGCGGAGCGCGTGCACGGCCGCCCAGCCGGAGCGGGCCCGGGCGGCCACCGCGCCACGGACCACACCGGCCCGCTGCGCCGCCTCCTGCCCGGCCCGCGCCGCCTGCCGCCTGATCCGGTACGCCGTCCAGGAGCCCTCCAGCAGGCCGGCCTCGCCGTCGGCCGGGGCGCCCTGCGCCGGCTTGTGACGCCGGAGGACCTCCCGCGTGCGCCGGAAGAACTCGGCCCTGTCGGCGGGCGGCAGCCGGTCCGGCTTGGCCAGGATGTCCAGGCAGTGCTCGCCCATCCTGCGGTGCAGATACGGCCGCCAGTGCGCGAGCCGGGGGTGCTGCTCGACGAACGCGAAGACCCGCTCGTACTGGTCGTGGATGTCGAAGTGCCTGCGGCTGGTCGTGGACAGGATGTTGCCCTGCCGGCGCTGCCGGTAGTTCAGGCAGATCCGGTCCAGCGCGGCGATCCGCCGGGCGCTGAGCATGACCGGGAAGGTCCAGGGCGTGTCCTCGTAGTAGCCGGGCGGGAACGCGAAGCCCTCCGCCTCCACGAACTCGCGCCGGTAGACCTTGTTCCACACCACCATCAGCAGGTCCAGGATCCGCGGGAACTCGTCCACGGCGAAGGTGCCCGGGCCGGCCTCGGCGAGGATCTCGGCGAGGGCGTTGCGCCGGGTGCCGCCCCACCAGTAGGTGCGCGCGTAGTCGAAGACCAGCACGTCCGGGTCCCCGGCCTCCGCCAGCCGGTCGGCGATCGCCCGCAGCGCGCCCGGGGTGAGGGTGTCGTCGCTGTCCAGGAAGAACAGGTAGTCGCCGGTGGCGTGCGGCATCCCGGCGTTGCGGGCCCGGCCGAGGCCCACGTTCTCCGGCAGGTGCAGCACCTTCACGCGCGGGTCGCGCTCGGCGTACTCGTCGAGGATCGCGCCGCAGCCGTCCGGGGAGCGGTCGTCCACGGCGATCAGCTCGAAGTCGCCGAAGGACTGCAGCAGCACGGAGTCCAGGCACTCGCGGAGAAAGCCCTGCACCTTGAAACAGGGCACGATCAGGCTGAAGCGGGGCACGGCGGTCAGCTCCTCACGAGGGTCGCGGCGGCGGGGGCGGGGACGCGTTCCGGGAGCGGGATCACCGGCGGGATCGCCTCCGGCGGCTCGCCGAGCAGCACCCGCCGTACGACGCGTTCGGCGGCCAGGCCGTCGTCGAACTCGCAGAACCGCTCACGGAACGCGGTCCGCAGGGCCGTGGCCTCCTCGCCCGCGTAGGAGCCGTCGGCAAAGACGGCGGCCAGCTCCTCCGGGGTCCGCGCGACCGGCCCCGGCGGCTCGGCCATCAGGTCGAAGTAGACGCCCCGCGTCTCCCGGTAGACGTCCCAGTCGTCGGCGTACACGACGATCGGCCGGTCCAGGTTGGCGTAGTCGAACATGATCGACGAGTAGTCGGTGACCAGCGCGTCCGCCGCCAGGCACACGTCCTCGGAGGAGCGGTGCGCGGTGACGTCGATGACGCGGCTGATCCGGCCGGAGCTCTTCGCGGCTCCCCGGTCGTAGAAGTAGTGGGCGCGCAGGAGCACGACCACGTCCTCGCCGGCCGCCTCGCAGAACGCCTCCAGGTCCAGGCCGGGCTCGAAGCCGGTGTGGTGGTCGCGGTGGGTGGGGGCGTACAGGACGGCCGTCGCGCCCTCGGGGACGCCCAGCTCCCGCCGGACGCGGGCCACGTCCTCGGCGGTCGCCGTGCAGTAGACGTCGTTGCGCGGATAGCCGTACTCCAGCGCCTCCCAGGAACCGGGGTAGGCGCGCTCCCACATCTGGGTGGAGTGGCGGTTGGCGGAGAGGTTGAAGTCCCAGCGATCCACCCGGCCCAGCAGCCGGGTGAAACTGCCCGACCGGGCGGCCACCACCGGGTACGGCGACTGGTCCACGCCCATCGTCTTCAGCGGGGTGCCGTGCTGGGTCTGCAGGTGCACGCTGCCGGGGCGCTTGACGATCCCCTCGGCGAAGTTGGCGTTGTTGATCAGGTACTTCGCCCGGGCCAGCACCTCCCAGTAGCGGCGGGAGCCGATCACCGCGTACTCCACGTCCTCGGGCATCGCGTGCGCCTGGTCGGCCTCGACCAGGAACACCGAGCGGATGTGCGGGGCGAGTTCGCGGGCCTTGGCGTGGATCGCGGCCGGGTTGCAGGCGTAGCCCCGGCCCCAGTAGGCGCAGTACACGGCCAGGTTGTCATCGAGCGGGCGGCGCAGCTCGCGGGCGTAGCGCAGCCGGGTGCGCAGCACGCGGGTGCGCGGCAGGCTCTCCGCGGTGTTCGCGGCGATCCGGTTGGCGCCGCGCAGCGCCCGGAACGCGCTGTACGCCCCGGTCGCCAGCAGCCGGTGCTGCACGCCCAGGCTGCCGCCGGGCGCCCGGAAACCGGCCGGCCGGTGGGTCCGGTAGAGACGGGTGGCGCGGCGGAAGAAGGCCCGGTGCCCGGACGGCAGCCGCTCGGGCCGGGACGCGGTCTTCAGCACCTGGGTGAACAGCTGCTCGAACAGCGGCCGGATCCGCTCGCCGGGCAGCGCGCGCTCGGCGGCCCGGGTCAGCACCAGGTCCACCTGGTCGAGCAGGTCGTGCTGGTGCGGCCCCGGCAGGTTCAGCCTGCTGCCCTGCCGGCGCAGCCGGTGCCGTACGACAACCCGGCGCAGCACCGCGATCCGCCCGGCCGCGAGCGTGGTCAGCCCGCCCCAGCCCAGGTCGGTGAAGTGGCTGTCGGGAAAGGCGAGTTCGTGCTCGGTGAGGAAGTCGCGGCGGTAGACCGCGCTCCAGGCCGGGAGCTGTACGCCGGTCAGCTCCGGCAGGTCGGCGGGGGCGAAGGCGCCCTTCGGGGCCCCGGCGAACAGCGGCTGGGCCGGGTTGGTGGGCTCGCCCTCCCACCAGGGGGCGCGCTCGTGCTCGACGTAGAGCACGTCCACGCCGGCGATCTCGGTCAGCCGGGCGTCCAGCGCGGTGAGCGCGCCCGGCAGCAGCAGGTCGTCGCCGTCGAGGAACAGCACATACGCGCCGGTCGCCGCCCGGATCCCCGCATTGCGCGCCCCGCTCAGCCCGGCGGACGGCGGCGAGTGGACCGGGGTCACCCGGGAGTCCCGCTCCGCGTATCCGGCGGCCACGGCGGCGGCCGGGGAGTCGGAGGCGTCGCAGACCGGGATCAGCTGCAGATCGCCGGACGACTGGCCGAGAACCGAGTCCAGCGCCTGGGACAGCCGGGCGGCGACCCCGTGCGAGGGAACGATGATGCTGAATCGGGGCATTCTGCTCTTTCTGGTGTCTTGCGGACGCGTGTCCTGCCACGCGACCGGGCCGCCCCGCCGGACGCCAGGTGGACGGCCGGCTCGGGGTGGGCCGCGTCGAGCCGAGGGGCACGGGAACTCCCGGAGGAACCAGCGCCGTTCAGCGCATCCCGGTGACGGGGAGGGAACCGGCAGGTTGCGGCACGGTGGCCAGCGGAGAGCGCGCACAGGCCGACGGCACCGGCTTGCGCTCCTCCAGCGGCACCACCCGCGGCAGCCCCGTCCCGCCCAGCACCACATGCCGTACGACCCGCTCGGCGGCGCGTCCGTCGTCGTACGGGCAGAACCGCTGCCGGAACGCCGCCCGCAGCTGGGCCGAGCGCGAGCCGCGCCAGTGCCCGCTCGCGAAGATGTCGATCAGCTCGTCCTCGGTGCGCGCGACCGCGCCCGGCGGGAAGGCGCGCAGGTCGAAGTAGGTCCCACGGGCCGCCCGGTACGCCTCCCAGTCGCCGGTGTGCACCACGATCGGCCGGTCCAGGTTGGCGTAGTCGAACATGATCGACGAGTAGTCGGTGAGCAGGACGTCCGAGGCCAGACACAGCGACTGCACGCTCGGGTGGTCGCCGACGTCGATGATCCGGGGTCCCTTGGGGCACCGGTCGCCGTGGGTACGGGCCAGGATCACGAAGCGCGGGCCGAGGCGGCGCAGGATCCGCTCCAGGTCCAGCAGGGGGCGCTGGGTGCGCAGGTAGTCCCGGTGGGCGGGCGCGTACAGGACCGCGACCGCGTCCTGGGGGATGCCCAGCGCCTCGCGCAGCCGGGCCACGTCCGCCGAGGTCGCCCGCTGGAGGACGTCGTTGCGCGGCGCCCCGTACTCCAGCGTGCGGTACCGGCCCGGGAGGACCCGCTCCCAGGTCAGGGTGGAGTGCCGGTTGCCGGACAGGACGAGGTCCCACTGGTCGACGCCGCGCAGCAGCCGGGCGAAGTCGGTGCCGCGGGCCGCCGCCGGGCGCTCCTGGAGGTCCAGGCCCATGTGCCCCAGCGGTGTGCCCTGCCCGGTGTGCACCAGGATCTGCCCGGGCCGCTTGCGCAGGCCCGGGTCCAGGACGTCGTCGGTGACCAGGTACTTGGCGCGGGCCAGCGCCGTCCAGCAGGCGGCGGTGCCGGGCCGCAGCCGGCGCGGGCCGGGCGGGACCGTGTGCTGGTGCTCGGCGCGGGCGATCCAGGCGGTGCGGATGTGCGGGACGTGGGTGCGGAACGCCTCCTCCAGGGCGCCCGGGTCGCCGCCGTGGCCCCGGCCCGCACCGGAGGTGAACACCGCCCGGTCGGCGCGGACGGGCAGCCGCAGCTGGATCCGGTAGTGCAGCCGCAGCACGACCGTCCGCAGGGCGCGGGCCAGCTTCACCGCCGCCTTGAACGTGCGCCGGCGCACCGCCGAGACCAGCCGGAACACGCGGAACGTGCGGTGCAGACCGAAGCGGACCAGGATGTTCCGGTGGCGCATCCGGGTGCCGGGGACGCGGTAGCGGCGGTAGTGGGCGCGTGCCCGGCGCAGGAACTCGCCGTGGCTGCCGCGCGGCAGCCGGTCCCGCTTGGTGAACACCGTCGCGTAGTGGTCGATCATCCGGCGGAACAACTCGGGCCGCCAGCGGGCGAGTTCGGGATGCTCGGCGACGTAGGCGAACACCCGGTCGTACTGCTCGAACAGATCGAAGTGCCTGCGGCTCGTGGTGCCGAGGATGTTGCCCTGCCGGCGCTGCCGGTAGTGCACGCACACCCGGTCCAGGGTGGCGATCGACTCCGCCGTCATCAGCACCGGGAAGGTCCAGGGGGTGTCCTCGTAGTAGCCCGGCGGGAAGGCGAAGCCGTGGCTCTCGACGAACTCCCGCCGGTACGCCTTGTTCCAGGCCACCATCAGCACCCTGAGCAGCCCCGGCCGGTCCTCCAGGCGGAACGGCGCCGGGCCCTGCTCGGCGAGCGGGGCGGACAGCTGGTTGCGCACCTCCCGGCCGTCCCAGTACGTGCGCGCGTAGTCGTACACCAGGACGTCCGGCTCCCCGGACTCCTTGATCCGGTCGGCGATCGAGCGCAGCGCGTCCGGGGTGAGCGTGTCGTCGCTGTCCAGGAAGACCAGGTAGTCGCCGTTGGCCTCGGCCATCCCCGCGTTCCGGGCCCGCCCGAGCCCCTGGTTCCGGGCCAGGTGCACGGGCCGCACCCGCGCGTCCCGGGCCGCGTACTCGTCGATGATCGCCCCGCAGGCATCCGGTGAGCAGTCGTCCACGGCGATCAGTTCCAGATCGGGATACGACTGCGAGAGCACCGAGTCCAGGCACTCGGAGAGATACGCCTGGACCTCGTACGCGGGAACAATGACACTGAACCTGGGCAAGGGGCATCCATGGGTCGTCGGCCGACGCGGGGGTTCTGACCGGAAACGGCCGATGGGGTGAATTGGTTACGGTTCGTACGGCATGTGGGGGACGCCGGGTGAACGGGAGAGGGCGGGCCCCTTGCGACCCGCCCTCCCGGAAGTGACCGTCGTGCGGCTACTTGACGGCGCCCGCCATCACCCCCGACACGAACTGCCGCTGGAACGCGAAGAACACGGCCAGCGGGATCACCATGGAGATGAACGCGCCGGGTGCCAGCACGTCGATGTTGTTGCCGAACTGCCTGACCTGCGTCTGCAGCGCGACCGTGATCGGCTGGGTGCCCGACTTGGTGAACACCAGCGCGACCAGCATGTCGTTCCACACCCACAGGAACTGGAAGATGGCGAGGCTCGCGATCGCCGGCCCGCCGAGCGGCAGCACCACCCTTGCGAAGAGCCGCAGTTCGCCGGCGCCGTCCAGCCGGGCCGCCTCCAGCAGCTCGCGCGGGATCTCCGCGAAGAAGTTCCGCAGCAGGAACACCGCGAACGGCAGACCGAAGCCGGTGTGGAACAGGATCACGCCGAGGATGCTCCCGAACAGCCCGAGCCTGCCGAACAGTTCGGCGATCGGGATCAGCGCCACCTGCACGGGCACCACCAGCAGGCTCACCACGCCCAGGAACCACCAGTCCCGGCCCGGGAACTCCATCCACGCGAACGCGTAACCCGCGAGGGAGCCGACCGCGACGACCAGGACCGTCGCCGGGACGGTGATCAGCACGGTGTTCCACAGGGAGTGGGTGATGTCGCCGTTCTGCAGCAGCTTCTGGTAGCTGGCGAAGGTGAGTTGGGACGGTTTGGTGAACACCTTCCACCAGCCGCTCGCGCTCATGTCCTCCGGCGAGCGCAGGGAGGAGGCGAGCAGCCCGATCGTCGGCACCAGCCAGAACAGGCCCACGACGATCAGGAACACACGGACCAGACCACCGTTGATCTTCTCCAGCAGCCAGGTCATCGCCGCACCTCCCGCCTCAGCCGGCGGATGTTGAACGCCATCACCGGGATCACCAGCACCAGCAGCAGCACCGCGATCGCGCTCGCGACGCCCGGCTGGTTCTCCGCG
Organism: Streptomyces sp. NPDC001093; assembly: GCF_040298985.1. NCBI lineage: Bacteria > Bacillati > Actinomycetota > Actinomycetes > Kitasatosporales > Streptomycetaceae > Streptomyces > Streptomyces sp. NPDC001093. Next base: position 40,488 of record NZ_JBEPBF010000087.1, read on the forward strand.
AAGCCCCTGCGGTACAGCTCCAGGGCGAGCACGTTGGCGTCGTCCTGGGAGGAGCCCGGCGCGATGATGTAGACGAGGTCGAACACCTTCAGCACGTTGATCATCAGCGTGACGGTGACGACCGCGAGGACCGGCGCGAGCAGCGGCACGGTGACCTTGCGGAACACCTGCCACTCGTTGGCGCCGTCCACCCGCGCGGCCTCCAGCAGCTCCCGGGGCACACCCGCGAGCCCGGCCGCGATCAGCACCATCGCGAAGCCCGCCCACATCCACACGTACGCCCCGATGATCGCCGGGGTGACCAGTGCCGGGCCGAGCCACTCGACGCCGTTGTACGGCTCCTTGAAGTTGCCCGCCGGCAGCCGCAGCCGGGCTCCGTCGGCGGAGGCGGGCAGCGTGAAGGTGCCGTCACCGGCGGCCTTGGTGGAGGCGACCACCTTGCCGTCCTTCACCGCCTCGATCCGCATCCCGGCGTAGCCCAGCTCGGACGGGTCGGGCGTGCCGAGCCGTCCCACGCCCTTGCCGCGCGTGAAGTCCTGCCAGGTCGTGCCGGTGATCCTGCCCGGCTCCGGCCTGGCGGCCACGGCCTTCTTCGCGCTGTCCGGCATCTGGTCCGGGGCGACACCGACGAGGGGAAGGGCGACCGGCTGCCCGGCACGCACCGGGGCCTTGGTGATGAAGCCGCCCCCCTGGGCCACGAGCGGCGACTCGCGGCCCGGGTGGGCCTTCGGGAACGCCGAGGACTGCGCGAAGGTGTCGTGGACACCCACCCACACCGCGTTCGCGACCCCCTTGTGCGGATCCTGGTCGTACACCAGCCGGAAGATGATCCCGGCCGCCAGCATCGAGATCGCCATCGGCATGAAGACGACCAGCTTGAACGCCGTTCCCCAGCGCACCCGTTCGGTCAGCACCGCGAAGACCAGACCGAGCGCGGTGGAGACCGTGGGCGCGAACACCACCCAGATGACGTTGTTCTTCAGGGCGGTGCGGATGCCGTCGTCGGTGAAGAGCGTCCGGTAGTTGTCGACGCCGGAGAATCCGTCCCCGGAGGCGTTGTAGAAGCTGCGGATGACGGAGTACCCGATCGGGTAGACCACGAGGGCGCCGAGCAGCACCAGGGCGGGCAGCAGGAACAGCGCTGCCACCGTCCTCCGGGTGCCGGTCACGCTCCTACGACTGCGGGGTGCGGCGGGACCCGGTGGGGCCCCGGCCGCCGCTGCCGCCGACGCCATCGCCGGCTCAGCTCCCGCTTCCGTACGCGGCCGCCGCGTCCTTCTCCAGCTTCGCCTGGGTGCCCGCCACGTCCGCCGGGTTCTTCAGGAAGTCCTGCAGGTCCTTCCACTCACCCTTGCCGGGGGTGCCGCCGAAGGCCTGCGGGGCCTGGTCGGACATGTCGAAGCGGAAGTCGTCGCCGGACGCGATCAGCGCCTTGGCGATCTTCTGCTGCACCGGGTTCGGGTACGCCGAGACCGGCACGTTCTTGTTCGGCGAGAGATAGCCGCCGAGCTTCGCCTGGATCGTCGCCGCGTCCGGCGAGGCGAGGAAGGTGACCAGGGCCTGCGCCGCCTTGGAGTCCTTCAGGATCACCGCCGCGTCACCGCCGGAGACCACCGGCGCGGTGGAGCCGACCGTCGGGAACGGGAACACCTTGGCGTCCGTGCCCACCTTCGCCTTGGTCTCACCGATGTTGACCTGCACGAAGTCGGCCTCGTAGACCATCGCGGACTTCGGCTGGTCGCCGCCGGTGAAGGTCTGGGTGACCGAGGCCGGGAACTCCGTCTGCAGCGCGCCGTCCTGGCCGCCCGCGAGGTAGTCCTTCTTGCCCCAGATCTGCGCGAGCGTCGTCAGCGCCTGCCTGACCGAGGGATCCGTCCACTTGATCTTGTGCTGGGCGAGCTCGTCGTACTTCTGCGGGCCCGCCTGGGACAGATAGACGTTCTCGAACCAGTCCGTCAGCGTCCAGCCGTCCGCCCCGGCCACCGAGAACGGCGTGACACCGGAGTCGTACACCGCCCGTGTGGTGGTGAGCAGGTCCTGCCAGGTCTTCGGTTCCTTCGCGCCCGCGTTCGCGAAGACCTTGGCGTTGTACCAGATCAGCGACTTGTTGGCGGCCTTGTAGTACATGCCGTACTGCTTGCCGCCGACCTTGCCGATGTCCTGCCAGCCCCGCGAGTAGTTCTTCTGCAGCTCGTTCAGGGCGTCCGGGCCGAGCGGCTTCGCCCAGCCCCGCTGCACGGCCTGCTTGATGGCGCCGGGCTGCGGCAGCATCGCCACGTCCGGGGGCTGGCCACCCGCGATCTTCGAACCGACGAAGTTGATGATCGGGTCCTGGGCCGGCACGAACGTGACCTTCGCGCCGGTGCGCTTCTCGAACTCGGCCAGGACCAGCTTGAAGTTCTTCTGCTCCTGACCCGTCCAGACGGCGGCGATCTCCAGGTTCGCGCCGTTCAGCTTCGGCAGGCTGACGGTCGAGCCGCTCGGGGCGGCGCTGCCGCTGTCGCCGCCGCCGCTCTTCTTGTGGTTGTCACTGCTGGAGCAGGCGCTCAGGGTGAGGGCCCCCGCGAGCAGCGCGGCGAGTGCGGTGACGGTCCTGCGTGTCCGGATGGTGCTGCTCTTGCTGCGCATCACTTCCCCGTTCGTCGTTCTCCGTTGAACGTGAATGAACGTCAAGAAGACTGTGCCGTGCGGTCCGGTCTACGCCGGGCCGCTGGAGGGCGGCAAGAGCGCCTGCGGTGTCCAGCCGCGCATCGTGACCGGCTCGTGACCGGGGGTGTATGCGTCCTTCTTCGTTACAACAGTCTCTTCGGCTACAGCAGGGACGGCACCTCGGCCGCCGAGACCTCCCGGGCCGCCCGCTCCACCGCGCTCGCCAGCAGGGCCAGGTCGGTGGGGCCGTTGCCCAGCTCCCGCACCGGCCGGCGGGCCGGGGGGTCGCCCATGCGCTGCCAGTCCAGCGGGACCACCGTGGGCCGCTGGGTCGCGGTACGCGGGATACGGCCCGTCACCCGGCCGCCCTGGAAGCCGACGACCCGCCCGTCCGCGTGCGCCAGCCGGCCGCGCCCCGGTGCCGGTTCGTCCGGCCCCTGCTGGGGAGCGTCCAGCACGACCCGCAGGGCCGCCCGCCGCGCGGGCTCCGTCTCCGCCGTACGACCGCCGGTCCCGGCCGCCGCCACCAGGTGCACCCCGAGCCGCTCGCCCTCCCGGGCCACCGCCTCCAGCGCGCGCATCACCGAACCGGCGGCGGGCCTGCCCGGCGAGCCGAGCGGGGGCGAGACCAGCGCGTCCAGGTCGTCCACGACGACCACGAGCCGTGGCAGCGGCGGCGCGGCCTCGGCCCGTTGCCGCGCGGCCGCCCCCGGCCGCAGCCGCAGGGTGGAGCTGGGCGGCGTGTCTATGTCACCGGTGGCGGGGGCCGGCGTGCGCTGGGCGACGATCCGGCCCGACACCTCACGCCCCGCGTGCCACTGCGCGAAGTCCGTCCGGCCCAGCAGCTCCGCCCGCCGCTTCAGCTCGGCGGTCAGCGACTGGGCGAACTCCCGCATCCGCACCGGGTCGTTGGCGATCAGGTGCGTGGTGACATGCGGTATGTCGGTGCACACCCGCAGGCCCTCGCCATGCGCCGCGCCCGTCCCGACGCCGTCCCGGCCGTCCATCAGCACCACGCCCAGCCGGTCCGGCCGCTCGGCGGCGGCCAGCGAGGCCACCACGGTCCGCAGCAACTCCGTGCGACCGCTGCCGGCCGGCCCCTCGATCAGCAGATGCGGTCCGTCCGTCACCAGGTCGGCGGTGAGCGGCCCGCGTGGCCCGGCACCGAGCACCGCCCGCGCCCGGCCGCCCAGCGCCATGGCACGGCTCACGCCGGAGATCTGGCAGCACCACGCCGAGGGCACCCGGAACGGCTGGGTCTCCAAGGACGAGGAGGGCTCCCGCCAGACCCGT
>NZ_JBEPBF010000088.1:0-44329 GCF_040298985.1 Streptomyces sp. NPDC001093
GTTCTGGCCGCCAACGCGGTGGAGAACCCCCGGCTGATGCTGGCCTCGGGCCTGCGCGGCTCGAGCGGCCTGATGGGGCGGAACTTCATGGACCACGCCTACCTGCTGGCCTGGGGCCTGCTGCCGGAGGTGGCCGGCACCTTCCGGGGCACGAACTGCACGGGCGGTATCACCGACCTGCGCGGGGGCCGCTTCCGCAGCCACCAGGCGGCGTTCAGTGTCGACATCCACAACGACGGCTGGGGCTGGGCGCGGGGGGCGCCGATGACGGACCTGATCGACCTGGTGGACGCCGGTGGCCGCTACGGCGAGTCGCTGCGCCAGGGCGTGGTGGACCGGGTGTCCCGCCAGTTGCAGCTGGCGTTCATGGTCGAGGTGCCCGCCAACCCGAGCAACCGGATCACGGTCAGCCCGGACTTCACCGACGCGCTGGGGAACATGCGGCCCGTCCTCGCCTACGACATCCCCGACTACACGATGCGGGGGGTGGCCTACGCCCGCCAGCTGTCGAGGCGGATCTTCGCCCGGCTGGGCGCCGAGGACCATACCGTGTACGACCCGAACTTCTGGGGCTACACCGTCCACGCCGGCGAGGGGTACGAGATCCGCGGGGGCAACCATCTCGCCGGCACCCACACGATGGGCGCCGACCCGTCGACCTCGGTGGTCAACCCGGATCAGCGCTGCTGGGACTACGAGAACCTGTACCTGGTCGGAGGGGGAAGCATGCCCACCGTGGGCACGTCGAACGTGACCCTCACCATCGCCGCCCTGTGCCTGCGCAGCGCCCGGGCCATGCTGGCCCAGCTCGACTCCGACACCGCACCGATCAGCGTCACCTCGAACGCCGCCGCCCGGCGCTGGCCTCAGGAGGTGACCCAGTGACCGCGTCGACCATCGAAAAGCGTGACGACCTGATCAGCTATCTGAACGCGGCGCTGGCGCTCGAGCACGCGACCATCCCCCCGTACCTGACCGCGTACTACTCCATACGCTCCACCACGAACTCCGACGCCGCCCACATCATCCGGGTGGCCGCGGTGGAGGAGATGCTGCATCTGACCCTCGTCGCCAACGTCCTGAACGCCATCGGCGGGAAGCCCGACCTGACCCACCCCGGCTTCGTGCCGTCCTACCCCGCCTACCTGCCCGACGGGGAAAACGACTTCACCGTCGACCTGCGACCCTTCTCCCCCGAGGCGGTGGAGACGTTCTGCAAGATCGAACGGCCGGGCAAGGCCCCCAGCGCCGACGCACGGCTGGTGCGCACGACGGACAGCGGGAGGCCACTCCTGGCCTCCAGCCCGACGATCGAGGGGATGCACTTCTACAGCATCGGCGAGTTCTACGAGGAGATCATCGAAGGACTCGAGAAGGTGGCGGCCGACGACCCCGGGCTCTTCTGCGGGAGTCCGGCCCTGCAGGTGGGGCCCGAGTACTACTACTCCGGCGGCGGGGCGGTGATCGTCGTCTCCGATCTGGACTCGGCCCGCCAGGCGCTCCGATTCATCGCCGCTCAGGGCGAAGGCCTCGACTCAGGCATCTACGACGCGGACGGGGAGCTGGCCCACTACTACCGGTTCCGGCAACTGCACCTCGGCCGCTACTACCAGCTGGGCGACGAACCCGACGCACCATCGGGGCCGCCGCTGAGCATCTCCTGGGACGATGTGTACAAGGTGAAGGTCAGCGCCCGGCTGGCCGACTTCCCGCCCGGATCGGAACTCGCCCGTACCGCCCGGGACTTCAACGCCGACTACGGGGCCTTCCTCGCCCTGCTCACCAAGGCGTTCAACGGGCAGCCAGGCCTCTTGCAGGACGCCGTCTGCGCGATGTTCCGCCTGCGCGACGGGTTCAACCGGCTGGTCTGCAACCCCCTGCCGGGCAGCGACGGCCTGCACGCCGCACCCACCTTCGAGATCCCGACCACGGTCGGATCCGATCCCGAAGCCTCTCGGTCCGCCGGTGAGACAGCGCAGGAGGTGACACGGTGACCGCCCCGTCGTTGGAGCAGTTCGAGGAGTTCGGCGAGTTCCTCCGCCTGTCGGTCGACCTCACCGCCTTCGAGGAAACCGAACTGCTCGGCACCGGTCTGGCCCACCGGTACCTGGCCAAAGTGCGGGCCGCCTGCGGCGACGAGATCGTCACCGCCCTCCTGGACGCCCACCGGGCCGCCCGGGCCGACGCAGCCGGCGACGCCGGAAGCCACGACCGGTTCGTGCTCGACCGGGCCCTGCTCGACCGGGCCCTGCGCCACCGGATCTTCAGTGATGACCGCCTCGGCCCGGTGGCCCGCAATGTGATCAAACTCTGGTACGCCGGGATGTGGTACGCGCTGCCGCCCGAGTGGACCGACTGCTACGGGGCCCGTACCGCGGGCGAAACATCCACGGTCACCGCCGCCTCCTACCAGGAGGGGCTGCTGTGGCAGGCCATCGGGGCCAATCCTCCAGGTGCCAAGGGGCCCGGTTACGGCTCCTGGGCTCAGCCACCCCGCATCGCGGACCGCTACCTGAAAGAGGCGACGAAATGACAGGACTGGCTGACCGCCTCGGCCCGGACAAGGTGAAGCTCGGCGTCTGCTGCACCCTGTGGTGGAACGACGACTTCCCCACCATCGACGCCGACATCTCCTTCGGCCAGGCCGTGAGCGAGATGGCGCTCGCCGGCTTCCAGGGCTGCAGCATCGGACACAAGTACCCCTCGGACGCCGCCGCGCTCAAGGCCGCCCTCGATCTCCGCGGCCTGAGTGTGTCCGAGCCCTGGACGAGCACGTACTTCACGATCGACAAGATGCGGCAGAAGACGATCGCCGCCTTCGAGGAGACCCTGGCCCATATCAAGGCGCTGGGCGGGACCGAGCTGGTCGTGGCCGAGTTCGGAGCTTCCTCACACCTGCTCCCGGTCGATGTGTTCGCCAACCGCCCGGTCTTCACCGACGCCCAGTGGGACGCCCTCACGTCGGGCCTGCACGAGCTCGGCAAGATAGCCAACTCGGCCGGGATGAAGCTCAGTTACCACCACCACATGGGTACCGGTGTCATGACCCGGGCCGACGTCGACCGGCTGATGGCCTCGACCGATCCGGCCCTGGTCCACCTGCTGCTCGACACGGCCCACATCGCCTTCGCCGGCGACGATCCGCTGGACATGGCCCGGACCTACGCCGACCGCATCGGCCACGTCCATCTGAAGAGCATCCGGCCCGAGGTCGTGAGCAGGGTACGGGAAGAGGGCCTGTCGTTCCAGGAGGGCGTCGAGCTCGGCGTCTTCACCGTGCCCGGAGACGGCGCGATCGACTTCCGGCCCATCCTCGAAGTGCTGGCCGACGCCGATTACCGGGGATGGCTGGTCGTGGAAGCCGAGCAGGACCCGAACAAGGCCGTCCCGCTCGAGTACGCCAAAAAGGCCCGCGCCTATCTCGCCGACATCTTGGGCTGGTAGCGAAAGGAGGACACCGGGAATGAACGCGACGTTCAAACGGGACGTGTTCTTCAGCTTCTTCATGTTCACGGCCGACTTGAGGCCGCAGGACTCACGTTACACGCAGGTCCTGATCAATCACCTGAAGACCCTCACGGACATGGGCTACGACGGCTTCGACCTGCATATCGCCGCCCAGCCCGCGACCGTCGATCACAAGCTCGAGACCGACAGCTATGTCGCCCTCAAGAAGGCATTCGACCAGGCCGGGCTGAAGGACGTGAAGTTCACGACCAATGTCGGGACCACGCGGACCTTCGACCCGACATCACCTTACGAGGAGCAGCGCAGGCAGGCCCTGTCCTACCTCAAGTCACGCGTCGACATCACGCGGGTCCTGGGCGGCGACTCGATCATGTCAGGCCCGTTCCTCTACCCTTACGGCGTCTTTCCGTTCACCGAAGCCGATGAGCCGATATGGAGCGACGCCCTCCAGGACTGGATGGAGTCGCGCTATCACGCGGCACGTTCCGTCTTCGAGGATCTGGCGGAGTACGCCACCGCGCGAGAAGTAAAGCTCGCCATCGAGCCCGTCAAGAGCTGGGAGACGCCTCCACCCAACATGGTGTCGGAGGCACTGGACTTCCTCGTTGGCCTCGAGCACGCGCAGGCCGGCGTGACGATCGACACCGCGCAAGTCGTGATGGAAAGCCAGGGCCCGTCGATCTTCAAGGACAATGTCGCGAAAGCCGCGCGGCAGGGTCGGCTCCACTACGTCCACATATCTGCACCCGACCGAGGTGCGGTAAAAGACAGCTGGATCCCCTGGGACATCATCCGGACCGAGATCGAGCCGGTGTATCGCGGGCCGTACCTGATCGAGGTGTTCAACGCGATCCCACCGTTCGTCAACTCCATGCGCATGGCACGCCGGCGCTTCTGGCGGCCCGGCGAGGACGACCCGGTGCCCGACGTCGACAGCGCCTACGACGTCGCCAGGGCCGCATTGGAGGAACTGCGAGAGCAGATCATCACTCCTTCCGCCCGCGTACCTCGGAAAGGTCCCGAATGCTAGCCCAGGTGTCAGATCCCATCATCATGGTCGTGAAGCAGACAGGCGATGTCCGTATTCACACCCTCGTCTCATCCTTCGCGTACAGCAACATCGCGAACGCCACGCACATCATCGAGACCAGGAACCAGCTGGTTCTCGTCGACGCGCAGTTTCTCGTGCCTTATGCAAGGGCGTTCAGGGACTACGCGGACAGCCTGGGCAAGCCGATCGAGCGGCTGTACCTTTCCCACCGGCACCCCGACCACTGGTTCGGTTCGGGGACAGCGTTCAGCGACATCGCGATCCACTCGCTGCCTGAGACCATGAGCTTCATCCAGGAGCACGGAGAAGCCTCGAGAAGTGACCACTGGAAACTCGGCGACCTCGCTCCGGACCAGATCGTCGTGCCCAAGCAAGCCGTCAGCCCCGGCACCGAGACGATCGACGGGGTCAGGTACGTCTTCGACCGGGTGACAGACACCGAAATCGACTACCACCTGACCATCAGGCTTCCTGAGCTCGGAGTGTATTTCGCTCAGGACTTGATCTACAGCGGCACCCATCTGTACCTGACGAAGCATATGGACCACTGGATGCGAGTGCTCCAGGAAATGCTGCTGTCGGACTACGCGCTGTTCATGCCGGGCCACGGCCTGCCGGCCGACAAGAACGAAGTCGCGCGCAACATCGAGTACCTCGCTGCCGCCCGGCAGGCAATCGGCAATGGGCTGACGGACGACGCCTTCAAGGATTTCATGCTCCAGCGGTATCCCGAACGGAAGTGCCCGGGCATATTCGACATCTACATGCCCCGGCTGTTCGGCGGCGCGAGCGACTACTGACCACGGAGGCAATCAGACCATGAACGAGACCTGCACCGTAGGACAGTATCTGGTAGACCGGCTCCGCCAACTGGGCCTGGAGCATCTGTTCTCCATCGCGGGCGACTACTCGATAGACTGGCTGAACCGCTACGTCACGCCGAGCAGCATTGAGATCATCGAAGAAGTCAACGAGGTGAATGCCGGTTACGCGGCGGACGGATACGCGAGGCTGAAGGGTATCGGAGCGCTCTGTGTCACCTACTCCGCAGGTGCATTGTGCGCCGTGAACGCGGTCGCCGGTGCCTACGTCGAGAAGGTGCCGCTGGTGTTGATCAACGGCACGCCGAGCATCAAGAAGACCCTCACCTTCGAGCAGACCGGCTTCAGCGCACATCACTTCATCAGTGGACGCGAAACGGACCTTCAGTCGTTCGAGCACCTGACGGTCGCAGCCGTGCGACTCGACAATCCGGACCTCGCGCCGATGCTGATAGATTATGCACTGACCCAGTGCATAAGCGAACGACGCCCGATCTATATCGAACTGCTCCAGGACATGGTCGACTTGGAGTGCGAGCCGCCGCGCGGTGTGCTGAAGCCGGCCAGGATACTCTCGGACGAGACCAGCCTGGAACAGTCGGTCGCACAGATCTGCGCGAAGCTCGAGAGCGCTGAGAACCCTCTGATCTGGGTCGGTGTGGAGATCGACCGGCTCGGCCTTCAACAGAAGGCCATGAGGCTGATCCAGCAACTGAACGTCCCGTTCGTCACGGAGCTCCTCAGCAAGTCCGTCCTCTCCGAGGATGACGCGCTGTTCGTCGGCGTACTCGACGGCCAGGCATCATCGACGGCCGTCACAGATCTGGCCAGGACGTCTGACTTCATACTGGCCCTCGGCGTGTGGCTGACGGACATCAACTCGCTGGGCTGGAGCCCGGACTTCGACAAGACCGCGTTCGCGTCGATGGACGCAGTCAAGTTCGGAACCTATTTCGGCGGACAGGTCGCGCTGGAGCACCTGATAGACGGCATACTGGCAGAAAAAGTCGAGTCCAAGACGCGGAAGCTGCCGGAAAAGCCGGCTCGTAGCGCCCCGACCGTGGGCTCGTCCGACGTGATCACGTATCAGGGGTTCTACAACTTCATACAGCAGTACATCGACAGGAAAACCATCGTCAGCAGCGATGCCAGCATGAACTACTTCGGGAGCCTGCTGCTCGATGTGCCAAGGCCCGGTGGGTTCATTGTTCAGTCGTCCTATTCGTCGATCGGTTACAGCGCGCCGGCTGCGACGGGTATCTGCCTGGCGAAGGGGCCCGACCAAAGGGTCATGGTCTTCTCGGGCGACGGCGGCTTCCAAATGACCGCCCAATGCCTCTCGACGCAGACCCGCTTCAAGCTCAACCCGATCATCTTCGTCATCGACAATGGCGTCTACGCTGTGGAACAGTGGCTAGCCGATGCATCGGTTTTCCATGCCGACAAGCCGTTCTACAAGCCGTGTGTCCTGCACCGGTGGAACTACAGCATGCTGTCAGAGGTATTCGGTTGTCAGGGGTGGGAAGTCGGCACCTATGGAGAGCTGACGGATGCCGTGATGGGTGCTCTGAAGAACTCGAACAGCCCATCCATCATCCAGGTCCGGGTGCCTGACAAATCGATTCCCGAAAATGCGAAATGGAAGACCCAGTAGCGGACAAGGAGCGAGAGTAATGCCGACGAAGATCACTGCAATCTACGAGAACCCCAAATCCCCCGAGGAGTTCGAGGCCGGTCACCACGAGCAGATCGCGCTGGCGAAGAAGATCCCCGGAGTCAACAGGATCGAGAGCGCGAAGGTCTGGCCGAAGGAGGACGGCAGCGCGACGCCGGCTTATCGCGTACTCGACATGTACTTCACCGACTACGACGCGGCCAGCAGGGCCGTGACGACCGAAGAGGCATCGGCCTTTGTCGCCAAGGTTTTCGAGCTGGCGACTGGCGGTGTGCGGCTCCTCTTCACAGATGTCGAGGAGGTTTGATCTCGATTCCTCCGAGGCGTGGTGTCCTCGCAGCGAGCCGCTGACTACCCGATATGTCCCGCGCCGTGCCGTGGCGGGGCGGGTCGTCGCATGCCGCTGCGGGGGCATTGCGCTTTACGGGCCCGAGTTCGTCACCCGCTGCACCCGCGTCCTGCACACCCTCACGGGCCCGGGCCGAGGCGGGGGCCGACGGGAACCCGCCCTCGGACAACCACAGCATCGCCGGCTCCAAGCCGTCCTCGCCATCGACGAACCCCCTCATCCGCTCGGCAGCCGTCAGCGTCCCACTGACGTAGAAGGCGTGGTCGGGCGCGCTTGGCGACGGCGGCGCCATCCGCTGCACGTCCGAGGTCTTCACGTCCGACGGAGTCGGCAGCGTCACCGGGCCGACCCGCACCGAGCCCGGCGTCGACCCGGAGTGACCGCTTCTGCCCCCATCCGACGCGCTGCAGGAGCCTCCTAGCTTCCACGGCTCCCCGCAGGCGAGAGGAGCGGGCGGGAGACGACGACTTCCAGGACCGCGACCCCTGACGCGGCGGATCGGCTGCCGCGCACCACGTCCTGGAGGGCATCGCGCGCCTGCACGGGGTTGCGGAGCACGTCCGCGGTTCCGCTGTCGCCGTGGGCCTGCTGCCAGGGCGTGGCCGCTTCCGGATCCGCCAACTGGTCCTGGACCAGGCCCGCGCCATCCGGACGGTCAGCAGCCCGGCAGAACGGACAGGGCCCTGATCGCGCGCCAAGGCATTGCCGTTGCCCCGAGATGCAGCAGCACGAAGAGCTGCGCCTGGTACCGGCCGCGGTGCGCCGCAGCAGCGGCTCCAGCAGGGTGATGTTCAGGTCGTCCCGGACCGGGGCGTGGACGAGTACGCGACCATGAGTGCCGTACGGCAGTGATGCCGACCCCGCCACCGCGACCTGCTGCCCCCACGGCCTGACGTGCGCTGCGTCTGGCGCCATCTGCCGCTGGGCGACATTCACGCGCACGCACGTCTGGCGGCGAAAGCCGCGGAACCCGTGGAAGCCGCGGCGGCCAACCTCCTCCGACCGCATCAGGGTCTCAGGGACACCCACCTCCTTCTTCAACAGACAGCGCCACCGCGGCGCCCACGGCCTCGCCGCGCTCGCCCATGGAGGCGCAGTTCTGTGTCCTGCGCCTGGCTGTGCGGCGCTACCGGCCTGGGCTGGCTGTGCACTGGCTGATGACCATTCGCGGACGGAGGCTTGAAAGGGAGGCCGACGTTCCGTCGCCTGGGCGCGGTGGCACCCTGATCGCAATCTAACCACCAAATGCGTCTTGACGAGTTAGTTCGAGTGTGCTCGACTAGGGATCTAACCGGTGAACCTTGATTGAGAGGTTAGTAGCATGTCTTCCGCAGTCCACCACCGCACCGCCACCGTCAACGGCCTCGAGGTCTTCTACCGGGAGGCCGGCACCCCTCAGGCACCCGTAGTCGTGCTCCTGCACGGCTTCCCGACCAGCTCGCACATGTTCCGCCACCTGATCCCGGCGCTCGCCGACCGCTACCACGTGATCGCCCCCGACCACATCGGGTTCGGCCAGTCCGCGATGCCCGCCCTGCAGGACTTCCCGTACACCTTCGACGCCCTCACGGAGGTCACCTCCGGCCTGCTCCAGAAGTTGGGCATCGACCGGTTCGCGATGTACGTGCAGGACTACGGCGCCCCCATCGGCTGGCGACTCGCCCTCCAGGCACCCGACCGCATCACCGCGATCATCACCCAGAACGGCAACGCCTACGAAGAGGGCTTCGTCAAGCCCTTCTGGGACGGCGTATTCGCCTACGCCAAGGCCCCGGGACCGGACACCGAAGCCCCCATGCGGGGTTCCCTGACCCCCGAGATCACACGCTGGCAGTACGTGAACGGTGTCGCCGACCCCAGCCTGGTCAGCCCCGACAACTGGGTCCACGACCAGGCGCTGCTGGACCGCCCCGGCAACGACGAGATCCAGCTCAAGCTCTTCCGCGACTACCCCACCAACGTGGACCTCTACCCGCGCGTTCATCAGTACTTCCGCGACTCCCAGGTCCCGCTGCTGGCGGTATGGGGAGCAGGCGACGAGATCTTCGGCCCCGCGGGCGCGGAGGCGTTCCGCCAGGACCTGCCCGATGCCGAGATCCACCTTCTCGAGTCCGGGCACTTCGCCCTGGAGAGCCACCTCGAGACCATCACCGAGCACATTCGCGGCTTCCTCGCCCGCGTCCTCTCCTGACGCGCAGGGCGTACGGGCGGCTGCGGCGGCCGTGGACCCCGTACCCCCTCCCTGGCACGCTGACAGTGAGAACGTGATCCTGCCTCACGAACCGGGCCGCTGCCCGGTCGCCTACTCCCCCGCGAAGACGTCGACGAGCAGGCTCTGGTACCGAGTGGCAAAGTCGGCACGCCGGCGACCACAACACCGTACGCGCCGCCTGGGAATTCACCGCACTGCCCAGGCACGCCACCGAGCTCCAGGGCCGTATCGCCTTCAAACGGCGCGCGTTGGACGCCGGCCGACTGATCGACCACCCTGCGGACGTCGGCCGAGCGCGGTTCGCCGTGATCATTCTTCGTGTCCATGATCGAGGTTCAGGCAGAGCGCCCAGACGTCGGAGTATGTGTTCGGTGAGGGTGACCCTCCGACGTGGATGTCGGCTGTCCAGTATGCGGCCGTGCTGTTCCCGTCGCTGACCGGGCTGCCATCGGAGTCACTGGGGAAGCTTCCGATGAGGTGGGTTCCGCCCGACCCTGCCTTGGTGAAGTCGGTCGTCGTCACGTTGCCTCCGCTGGCGGCTGCGCCGCCACTGACCAGCACGTGATGCTCCCTTCCGTTGTCGCGTTCTCCGGCCCCGTCGGCGCAGCCGACTGTTGCCGTCTGACTCGTGCCTGCCGTGGTCGGGCCGCTCAGCTCACGGAAGTGGACTGTCGTCGTGATACCTCGGACGTTGACGTCGTCTCCACTGCAGATCGCGTAGGCGTATGTCGTGTTGTCGCTGTCGCGTCCGCCGCCGATTCCCCCGACGGCGGTCCAGGAGTCGGGGTTGGTCTCCCCGTCCGCAGCGGCTTCCTGGCCGAAGTCGTGTGCGGCGTCGCTGAAGGTGGGGAAGCTGGCGATCGGCTTGAGGCTGCCGACGCCGGCGGGGGTGGTTCGGGCGCCCCCACCGAGCAGGACCGTGCCCGTCGGGCAGGTTGCCACGACGGTTTTCGCCGTCTGCCCGACCGAGGGTCCGGCGATCTTGTTCATGACCACCTGGGTGTGCTTGATCCGGTTGCTGGAAAGGCACACCGCGTAGGGAGTGGTGGAGAAGTCGGGGCTGGAGTTGCTCCCGCTTCCGCCGAACGCGAGCCAGTGCTTGACGTCGCTGCCGACGACGCCGGTTGAGCCGGTGTATTCGGTGACACCGTCGGGACTGGGCGCGATGCCCATCACGTGGTTGCCGTTCCCTGCCCTGTCGCTGCCGGTGGTCTGGTCGATCCCGCCGCCGGAAATGAGACCTTGGCCGCAGTCCGCGTGGGACGAGACACCGGTGAAGGGAGTTGCCGGGCCCATGGTGGGTCCGGGGCTCATCACCGTGACGCTCGCGGTGTCGGCGTACGCGAACTCTGGAACCGCTACGGCGAGAACGGCGCCCGGGATGAGTATCTTCGCCAGGGCGGACTTCCGGGAAAGCCTCTTCTTCATCGAATTCTGCCTTTCTGGTGTCAACGCGGTGAACGTGGCGGGACAGCGTTCTGTGGGTGACCTCGGCGGGCCGGGTGCTCTGCGGGCGGGCTGCCGGGGTTGCGTGCCCGCCCGCAGGTCAGTGGTGTGCCGCTGACTCAGACGCCGTCGTTGGCGCACAGTGCCCAGACGTCGGAGTGGTTGGCCGTCGACGTCATCCCGCCGGTGTGAGTGAACGCCGTCCAGGACGCCGTCGTCGTGGTCCCGTCACTCACGGGGTTGCCGCTGGAGTCGCTGGGGAAGCTTCCGTTGAGGTGGTCGCCGGCCGAGCCCGGTCCGGTGAAGTCGGTGGTGGTCACGTTGCCCCCGCTGATGGCCGCGCCCCCGCTGACCAGGTTCCCGTCGCCAACTCCGCAGCTGACGGTTGTGTTCTGGCCTGTGCTCCCGGTGTTCGGGCCGTTCGCCTCGCTGTAGCGGACCTTCACGGTGACGCCGCTGATGTTGATACCGCTGCCACTGCAGATCGCGTAGGCGTACGTCTCGTTGCCGGCGTTGGTGCTGTTGTCCCACCCGACGGCGCTCCAGGAGTCGGGGTTGGTCTCTCCGTCCGCAGCGGCCTTCTTTCCGAAGTCGTGTGCGGAGTTGTTGAAGGTGGGGAAGCTGGCGATCGCCTTGAAGTTGCCGGTATTGCCCGGTGTGACCAGAGCACCGCCACCGAGCAGGACCGTGTTGGCCGGGCAGGTCGCCGTCACGAGACCCGTTGTCCCCGCGGTGGTGGGTGCGTTCACCTTGTTCATGACCACCTGGGTGTGGTTGACCCGGTTGCTGGTGAAGCAGACCGCGTAAGGGGTGGTGGAGAAGGAGGAGTTGACCTGCCCTCCGCTTCCGCCCTTCGCGATCCAGTACGCCGTGTCGGTGCCGACGACCCCGGTTGAGCCGGTGTATTCAGTGCCACCGTCCGAGCTGGGCTCGGTGCCCAGCACGTGGTTGCCGTTCACCCCCGCCCCGGTGCCGGTGGCCTGGTCGATCCCGCCGCCGGAGAGGAGACCGCTGGCGCAGTGGGCGCTGGTGGAGATCGAAGAGTCGATGGTTGCGGGTCCGGGAGTGGCGCCGGGCGTTCGCACCGTGACGCTCACAGTGTTGGCGTACGCGGCCCCTGGCGCCGCCAGGACCAGCAAGACCCCCACGACCAGCGTTTTTCCTGCAGCAAAGCGCCGCAGGGACATGTCTGTCATCGAGTTCTCCCTTTCGAGGTGTCCATGTGGTGCACACGAGTACGGCGGCGTGGTTCGATGCGCAGTCCTCGGCCCGTGGTGCCGTCGTGTCCGTCGACTGGAAGGCCGACTGGTGGAAAGCCGAACGGTGGTCGGCTGGGGGTGCCGGGAGTGGAAGGGGTGCACACGCCGACCGCCCCATTGCGCGGGCCCCATTGCGCGGAGAGCCTTACGCTCCGCAGCCCGGTGCCCACGACGTCGGCTCAGCCGGCTGGGCACACCAGCGCGGTCGCCGGTCACGTTCCGGCGATCCAGGGAGCCGGAAACGCGTGAGTGCCGCGACACGGGCTGCCACCGCCCGGGCGCCGCCGGTCCGTCGGGGGATCACCACGACGGCCGCCGCTGCCGGATGCGGCCATGTGCGCAGTTCCATGCCACATCCTCTGTGTTCGGGGCTTGAGGGCGGAGCCGATTGAAGCAGCGCCCCGAGGGCACGCACTACTGGTGCCGAACACGAAAAGACGACAGCCCTTGGCTGGGTAATTGGATGAGAGCACAGGGGATCGTGGGGGGTGCCTATCGAGTGCGGGAGTCCAGTCGCTACTCCCAGGACGGACAGCCGAGCTGGGTGTCGTCCGTCGACGGCTCGCGGGTGCGGGTGCTCACCACGCTGATGGACCGGGTCAACGCGGAGGAGGATGTGAAGTGGGGCTGTCTCGGTGGACTCCGCCATCGTGCGGACCCACCAAGACCCGACCATGCCCGCAAAGGAATGCCCGAGCCCGGCAGATGAGCCCGACCATCACGCCATCGGCCGGTCACCCCGTGAATCGACCACGAAGATCCACTTCGCTGCCACGGCCGCTGCAGGCCACTCGACTTCGTCCCCACGTGACTGGCGCCCCAGCCCAACAGTGCTC
Source organism: Streptomyces sp. NPDC001093 (assembly GCF_040298985.1). Lineage (NCBI taxonomy): Bacteria > Bacillati > Actinomycetota > Actinomycetes > Kitasatosporales > Streptomycetaceae > Streptomyces > Streptomyces sp. NPDC001093. Next base: position 13,118 of record NZ_JBEPBF010000088.1, read on the forward strand.
GCGGGCGTCAAGGCAGCAATGGCTACATGAGCGAGAACCGACACCACCGGACAACCCCTCCAGATCCAGGTCGCCGGGTGGTGGCCCGAACGTCCGTACCCCGCACGGCACTGCGCGTGGCATCGCCGGGGTGGTGGCAAGCGCGGTCACGGACAAACCCCGAAAACTCGCGGCTGGTCAAGGGGTCCTTTCCCGAGGGCGGGAGGGCGCGTGCGGGGTGGCGCTGCACCTGGACACGGGATGCGCACCGCCCGGAGGCGGGAAGTGCACGACATCGGCCGAGAGAGGTCATGTCCCCTGCGGTGGTGGACCGCAGGGAGCTCGCCGGCGTCGTGGTCGGCGCGGACGCAGTCCAGACGGACGCCGTCCTCGTCTGACGGGCTGTGCCCGTGTAGATGGCCCTCAGGTCTGCAGGGGGTAGAGCCACGCATTGCCGTTGGCGGGATCGGACAGGATCTCGGAGAGGGGGCGGTCGGCGTAGTCGTCGGTGTGCTGGGTCATCAGTGGTGATTCGTTCCAGCCGGTGCAGATCTGGGTGTGCTGGATGTCGTTGGGAGCGTGGGAGAAGTTGTACTGCAGGATGTCCGACGGAGCCAGCTCATAGGCGTTGTCGAGCACGGTGGTGCGCTTGGAGTTCTGGGTGGCGTAGATGAAGAAGTTCTCGGCGCCGGCCCAGGTGTATGAGGTGTTGTAGAAGAACCCGTAGCAGTACCAGCAGGAGTTGTCGTCGCGGGAATTGTCCGGCCAGGAGCCTTCGGTCAGCCAGCCGCCGTTGACGAGGCACTGCGATATCAAGTTGGTGCAGTCGTCGTCGTAGACCGGGTACGAGAGGAAGTTGCGGTCGTTCCACCACTGCTCGGCGTAGGAGATCATGGCGCCGTAGTCGTAGCCGCCGTCCGCAGGCTTGGCAGCGGGCTGTCGGCCGGATGGATCGGCCTTGGCCGGGCGCCGACCGGCCCGCGGAACCGCGTTCGGTACCACCCGGGGGCGCATCGGCTCCGGTATAGACTCGGGGAACTGAGTCAGCGGGCGCGAGTACGCATTGGTCGGCAGATAGCGACAACCCGCCAGCGCCCAGGCACCGTTGAGCTGGTGGAAGACCACCTGGTGCGCGCTGCGGTAGCGGGTGCTTGCCGGGGTGCCGGGCGCGATGCGGGCGAAGTACAGCGTGGTGTGTTCCACCGCTCGGGCAGTGACGGTGCCGCCGTGCACGGTGACATCGGTGAGCTCGGCGGTGGTGCGGGCGCGGGTGTACCCGCTGTGCAACGCGGCGGTCTGTTCGCGGACGCCGTCGAGGCGGTCGGCGTCACTGCGGTAGTCGCGGAGCAGATCAGAGGTGAGGGAGAGGGCTGCGGCCTGGCGCGGCGCCGGCCGGGCGGCGGTCACCCGGGCCGCCCGGTCAGCGAGGTACTGCTGTACCAGCAGGGTCAGTTGGCGGTGTTGCGCGGCGGGAAGGCCGCCGCTGCGGTCTCGGCTCTGCTCTGTCCGGTCGGTGGTCGGCGCGGGCGCGGCCCCGGTGAGGGCAGTGGCAGCGGCCGTGGTGGCGCCCAGTCCCGAGAGAAGCAGGGAGCGGCGGTGCATGACAAATCACTCCTCACTGATGGCGCATCAACTCGCCCACCAGGCTAGGGGCACACCACCCCGGAACTGCGGGATGGGCTTGCCAGGATCCTGCAACCCATGTGACGGCTCCGTGCCCGCTCGACGCCGCGGTCAGATCACACAGGGGCGTGGCGCACACCGGGCCGTGAGGATGCGTGCGGCTTCAAGTTCAGGTGGCGGTTGCCTTTCTGCCGCCGAGGTCGGGGGGCCGGTGCCCTGCGGGGTGTACGGGCTGGGCGCGTACCTCGCCGACCGGGTGGCGCCCAGCAGTGATCTTGGGGGGCTTGGGGGCTTGGGGCGCTCGGCGATCGGGATGCGCAAAGTGGGCACCCCGGGGTCGTGGTCAGCCTTGATGTGGTCGGTGTCCGGCGTGTCGGCCGGCGCGATCTGGCGGGAGAAGACGCCCAGCGGCCGCTCGGACAGTTCCATCTGCACGTCGTCGGACTTCGCCACGCGACGACGCTCGGCCTTGACGGTCAGCGTGTTCGCTCGACGTCGATGTCGATCGTCTCCGGCCCGACGCCCGGCAGGTCGAAGGCCACCACGTGCTCCTCGCCCCCGCAGCCGGCGTCCGTCGCCACCGCGGAGGGCCGCGACCAGGTGCCCGGGCCCATCAGCTGCCGAGCCGGCCGGTCGAGGCCACGGAAGGAATCGTCGGTGCGCATCAACATCGTGAGACGCCTCCAGCCCGACATATCGGTCGCCATGGATTGCGGCGACATGCCGTCAGGCACCGAGATACGCCTCCGCGATCGCCAGGGCCGCTGCCATGATGCTCAGCTGCGGATTCACCTGGGGGCAGCTGGGGAGTACCGAGGCATCCGTGATCAGTACACCGTGGACGCCGCGGAGCCGGCCCATCGGGTCGGCGGGAAAGCGCTGCGCACTGCCGCCGGCAGCCACCGTGCCCGTGGGATGGTAGGCGGAGAGATGGAGGTGCCGGGCCTGTGCGCCCGCGAGGACGGCGTCCAGTTCCGCGAGGTTGCGGACGCGGGGAGCGGCGGGGATGCCCGTGAGTACTTCCTCGGCGCCCGCGGCGAACAGCAGTTGGCCCATGGCGCCGACTGCCCGCAGCAGGCGACCGGCGTCGCGGCGGTCCAGGTCGTAGCGGATCAGCGTTCGGTCACGGCCGAGGACACGGCCGGAGGGGCGGTCGGCGATCATCGCGCCGAGAGTGGCGAGCCGGTCGGCGCGCTCCAGTTCGCAGCGCAGCTCTTCCCCCAGTCCGGGGAGGACGAAGGAGCCCATGCCGGGCGGGGTGGCGGTGGCCTCGACGAGGATGCCCGCGTCGTGGTGCTCCTCCACGCCGACGCTCTGCAGCACACCCTCCCAGGCGGTAACCGGTTCGGCGAAGCGTCCGGCGACGCTCGTGGCCGGGTGGACGCTGAGGTTGCGGCCGAGCCGTGGATGTCGGCCAAGGCCGGAGCGGCGCAGCAGCGGCGGGGACTGCAGCGCACCCGCCGCGACGACGACCAGGGGCGCGAGGATTTCGAGCCCGCCGTCGTCCCGGTGGACGCGCACCCCGGCCACGCGCGGGCCTCCGGGCCGGTCCGCGTCGACGAGGATGCGCTCCACCCGTGCTCCGGTGACGATGCGGGCCCCGGCGGCGCAGGCGTCGGGCAGCACGGAGAGCTGGACGCTCTGTTTGGCCCCGGTGGGGCAGCCCACCACGCACTGGCAGGAGCCTTGGCAGCCGGGTGCGTTGCGGCGCAGCGGCGTGGCCTGCCAGCGGAGCTGACGGGCGCCGGCGAGCGCGATGCGACCGTTGTTCCCAAGGACGTCGAGGGGCTGGGTGGCCACCCGCAGGGTGCGCTCGGCCTCGTCCAGGTGGCGGTCGAAGCCGTCGGCGAGCGTGAAACCGGTTCCCTGCCAGCCGGCGATGACGTGTCCTGGAGTGCGGTAGCAGGTACCGGAGTTGACGACCGTGGTGCCGCCGACGGCGCGGCCCACCGGAAGCAGCAGCGGGGGGTTGCCGACGGCGACGGTCGCCCCGCCGTCCCGGTACAGCTCGGTGAACCGGTCGAGGGGCGTGCGCCGGCCGAAGGAGGCGGTGGAGTGGTGTTCTCCCTCTTCGAGGACGACGACGTCGAGTCCCGCCCGGGCCAGGGTCCGCGCGGCCATCGCCCCGCCGGCGCCCGAGCCGACGACCACGGCGTCGGCGGTGGAGCGAGCGGGCCACGCGGACGCGGGTGTCAGATCCAGCGGCGGGTCCTGGCGTATGAGGCCGACTGGTGCGAGCCCGTGCTGCAGCATCCGCTCCGTTCCGGCGGCCAGGAGGACGGGCACCTTGAGCACGTCCAGCAGCGGGAGGAGGGCGGGATGTGCGGCGAGTGCGCTCAGTACGGACTCCCTTTCGGGCGTGGTCAGGGCGCCCAGGGTGCGTCCGGTGCGCACCACCGCATAGGCGTCGATGCCGCGCGCGGCTGTCCGTAGGCCGGCCCGGGCGGCGAGCGGCATGGTGGTGAGGACGCTCTGCAGCCGGGCGGGGACGCGCCGGGGCCAGTCATCGGTGCCGTCGTCGGCGATGAGGGCGGAGACCAGGCCGGTGAGACTCATCGGGTGCCGACCTCCGCGTGGGCCGTGCCGTCGAGCGTCCACTCGGCCTCCGTGCGCCAGCCGCCGAACCACCACCGTTCCAGCAGGACGTGGGCGTCGGCGCGTTCGCTGTTGCGGCAGGTAGCGTGCCGGCCGTCTGGGTCGGTGTAGTCCAGGGTGAGTGTGTGGTCCGCCGGCTGGGTGATCTCGACCCGAATCCGGCGCAGGCCGCTGCGTCCGGTGACCGTCCACGTGGGCAGGCCGATGTCGGCGCGGAAACGCCCTGCTCCGGCCCAGCCGACGGCCGGCCGCTCGGGGCGGCGGGGCCAGTCGCGGCCGTCCCGGCGGAGCCGGAGGAAGACCAGGGGTGGAAGTCGGCGCAGGCCCGGGCGCATCGACACGGCCGCGACGATCTCCAGGACGTCTCCGCCGCTGAGGTCGGCGTGCAGCCAGGCCCAGCGGCGGGCGTTGCCGTGACCGTGGATCCGAGCCGATGCGCCCGGGGCTGCGGTGAGCGTCAGCGTCGTACCGTCATGGGTGAAGGTGCCGTCGTAGAAGGCACGTGCGGCGGGGAGCATCTGCGCGGCCGGCAGCAGGGGCCGGCGCCAGGACCAGCGGGGGAAGGTGAACAGCGGCTCGTCCGCAGGCCGTTCGGCGAGCTCCCAGCGCAGGGCGCCGTCCTCGGCCGACCCGGTCAGGCGCCCGGGCCGGACCGCGACCCCGCCGGCGTCGAAGCCGGACTGCCCGGGAGTCCAGGGGGCGGGGCCGAACCGGGCGTGCCGCACGGGTTGGTCCTTGGGGAACACCGCGGCCCAGCCGTGTGCGTACGGCTCGGATCCGTCGGCCGGTGCGGTCAGTTCGTGGTGCAGCCACAGCCCGCTGCCGGTGTCCGGGTCGGTGACGGTGGTGTACCAGACCTCGGTACGGCCCGGCTCGCCGCGCCACCGGGGTGCGAGGAACAGGCCCGGATCCTCCCGTCGAGGGAAGCGGAAACCGGCGAGGAAGGGGAGGAGTTGCGTACCGAGGGGGAAGCGCAGGGTGCCGGTGCCGATCCGCGCGCCGTCGTCGTAGAGGGTGTACGGCAGGACAGTCATCGAGGCGACGGGCCTGCGCGGGGTGACGGACTTCCAGCCGTCGAGGGTGAGCGGGCGACCACCTGCGGTGAAGGTGATGCGGTAGCGGATACGGCGGCGCGCGAGCGGCGAGATCTCCAACTCGCCCTGGGCGTACGGGTCGTCGGCCCAGCCGGTGACGCGGATCCGGCCGGTGGCCCGGGCCGGGGTGGTACCGAGGAGCCGCAGGACACAGTCCGCTGAGACGCTCAGATCGAGCCGGACCCGGCGGGTGCGGCCCTCGTCGTCGAGCATCAGGGTGCCGAGCATCGTCTCGCTGAAGCGGGTGCCACGAGTGGACGAGCCGCCCGAGCCCGTGGCCATGTGTGCGGTCGTGTCCGCGCTCATGCGAGACCCTCCAGCATGATCCGCTCGGTCGCGGTCAGATACTGCTCGGCCGCCCGCCTGGCGCCCGCCCCGTCACCGGCCGCGACCGCGTCGACCAACGGCTCCAGGCGCCCGTGTGCCAGTCCGGGATCCTCGAAGGGTCGCCTGAGCGCGGCGCGCACCGGCAGGTAGGCGTTGAAGAGGGTATTGGTCAGCAGGACGTAGACGCGGTTGCCGGTGGCGCGGGCCAGGGCCCGGTGGACCTCGATGTCCGCGAGCTGTACGGCGTCGGCGTCCGCCGCCTCCTCCACAGCCGTCAGCAGCGTGCGCAGCTCGGCTCGCTGCCGGTCGGTCGCCCGGACCGCGGCGCGTTCGGCGATCAACGCTCCGATGTGACGCCGCACTTCGAAAACCTCTCCGATCCAGTCAGGGCTGTGCCGCACCAGCATGGGCAGCAAGTCGGCACCACCCAGGCGCAGATAGTCCCGCACGCGGGTGCCGACACCGTGCCGCGTCTCCAGCAGTCCGGCCTGCATCAGACGCCCGAACGCGTGCTTGAGGGTGGTGCGGGTGACGCCGTAGCCGTCGGCGAGTGTGCGCTCCGGCGGCAAGTAACTGCCGGCCGGATGGCGTCCCGTGAAAATGTCCTCGCGCAGCCGGCTTTCCAGGACATCGACGATGGTTTCGCGGGGCAGTGCCTCCACGCCGTCCTCCCAGTGACTCAGTGGATGAGCCACTCAACCAATACGTTGCCCCTGAGGTCAATGGACATGACATGATCCATCGCTGTTTCCGACACCTGACAGCCGTCGGGCAACGTCATCCGCGCGTCGGTAGGCCATGCGCAGTCGGCCAAAGACGAGTGACGTTCCCTGGCTTGGGCTCCTCAAGGTTGCCCATCACTCTGCGGGAGGCGGAGCGCGCGGTTGCCGGTACTGAGCCGGATCACCCTGGTGGACGTCCACGGACGCCGGGGCGACCTGGACGCCGCCGTGCACATCGGCCGCGACCCGCCCGGCGCAATGGACGATGCACGCCGCGCACGAATCCTCGGCGGAAGGAAATGCCAGGCGGGCCCGCAAGCGCGCGGCGGCCGACGTCCTCCTGCGGGACGCGGCCGGGCGCGTGCTCCTGGTGAACCCCGCCTCCACACCCGGATGGGACCCGCCCGGCCGCATGGCGGAGTCCAACGACCCACCGAAGGGCTCCGTCCGGCGGGAACTGGTCGAGCAACTCGGCCTTCACCACACCCTGCGTCGGCTGCTGGTTGTCGACCGGGGGCCCCGCACGGACCCTGGGACGACCAGCTCGGGGGCCGCTCACCGGGCGGTTCTCGTATCGGTCCGGTCCACCGGCGCGTTGGCTCCTTCGACGTCCGTACCCCGTGACGGACCCGGCGCTCAGGTCGCGGGCCGGGCTTCGGCGCGAGAGCCACATGGTCGACGGCTCACGGCGAGGACCCTCCGCCGTGCTCCGTCACGTGGTGACGGCGGAGCGTTCGCGGGCTGCGCGGACGGCGTTGGTGAGGCTGGTGAGGTCGTAGGCGCCCGTGGTGTCTGCGGCCGTTGATGAAGAAGGTGGGGGTGCCGGCCACGCTGCCGAGGTCGGCTGAGTCGACGTTCTCGGCGATGCGGGCTGCGCCGACGTCCGCGCACATGTCTCGTTCGAAGCGCTCCGCGTCCAGGCCGACGGCAGCCGCATGGGCGTGCAGGTCCTCGGTGCGGAGAGCCTCCTGATGGCTGAGCAGCAGGTCGTGCATGTCCCAGAAGCGGCCCTGGCGTGCCGCTGCCTCGGCGGCTTCGGCGGCGAGTTGGGCGTGGATGTGCACGTCGGTGAGGGGGAGGTGGCGCCACACGTACCGCAGGTCTCCGAAGCCGGCGAGGAGTTCGCGGCCGACCGGGTCGGCCTGCCCGCAGTAGGGGCATTCGTAGTCGCCGTACTCCACGATGGTCACAGGAGCGCGGTACGGCCCTCGGATGTGATCGCGGTGAAATGGACTGTTAGTCCCACTCCCATGTGATGCCGAGGACGCCCGGCCGTATCTGCTGCTCCACGAGGTGGACCGAGCCATAGGCGTTCACTGTCAGATCGGCGACCGCCTCGCGAAGGGCGGTCGCCGAGCGGCGGAAGAAGCGGCGGCAGTGGACGGGCAGTGCGGCGCGGTCGAAGCCGACCTGGAGAACGTACTGGCCGCCGCCATAGGTGAAGCCGCGAACGTACTCATGGCTGGACACGCCGGTTCCGTCCTCGAAGCGGTACCCGAGGACAGCGGTCTCCCCGGCTCTCAACCGCCCGTCGAAGAGCAACTCGACAACGACCACCCCCGAAGCGCCGTGCCGCCGGATCCGCCCGACCCGGCAATTGCCGAGGCCGCGCACCCGGACCTGTTCCGTGTCGCAGCCCGGGTCGCCGTGATGGATGGCGAGGTAGCGGTCGACGCCATCGCGGTGGGCCTGTACGACGTGTTGTGAGTCGCGGGCGGCGAGCTCTCGATGGGCACCGATGTGCACGTGCTCGTAGTGGATCACGGTGTGCAGCCCGCCGTCCGCCGGTGCCGCCAGGCTCCTCAGCAGCGATTCGAGCGCGGCGGCGGGCTCGAGGAGGGTGCGATATGGACGGGCTGGGGGATGGTCGCCGGTGGCACGTGGGCCGATCAGGCGGGTGAGGGCGTGCGGGGGAAGCTCCAGGACCTCCTCGAGCGCGGTGACGGCACGAAGCGACTCGGGCCGCTCGGGCCGCCGCACACCGCGCTGCCAGTAGCTGAGGCTGGTCACACCGACACGGATGCCGCGCTGGGCGAGCCGGTGCTGCACGCGATGCAGAGCCAGCCCCCGTGCGGCAAGCGCGGCCCGGAGCGCGGCGGAGAACGGGCCGGTGCGCAGGGCTTCGGCCAGTGCGGCCTCGGGGGTGGGGCGGCGGGACGAGCCGAGGGCTGGATCGCCGCGGCTCGGGGTAGCACGGCGGTCGGTACTGTGTGCTGCCATTGGGCCCCTCCTCCATCCGCTCTGATCGTTCAAGCGTGAACGTTCACTTCCCTGTCCTGGAACGGGCGTTGCTTGCGCTGCCACCTGCTGGTACCTGCTGTGGCGTTCACAACCGTACGGGTGCAGTTCACTGTGCCGCCAGCCCTGTGGATAACTTCATTGACCTGCACCCGACAAGAGATCGATGCTGCTGTCGCAGCGTCCGGACGCGCTCCTCCACCCCCACCCCCGACTGGGAGGAACGCCATGTCCCATACCACCCGGGGCCGCAGACGGCTGGCGCCAGCGGTCCTCGCCGCCATCGCCGTCATGACACCCGCCCTGGTGCCAACGGCCACCGCTCACGCCGCTCCGGTCTCCGCTGCGCCCACGGCTGCTCGGGTCGCCGCTCACCCGGCCGTTGCCGTCGCCAAACGCCTCAACATCACCATGCAGGCGCAGCAGAACAGCAACTGGTGCTGGGCGGCGAGCGGCAACACCATCGCGTCATGGTTCGGACGCGACTACACCCAGAACCAGTTCTGCGACGCGGCTTTCAACCGGCCCCAGGGCAGCACCTGCGGCAACTGGCAGGCGGCCTTGGACGACGTGCAGAGCGCCCTTGACTGGATGGGCATCAACCCCGGTACGTACGTGAGCGGTTACCTGCACTACGACACCGTGCAGAAGGAGATCAACGCCGACCGTCCCGTCGAGACGCGCATCGAGTGGAGCTCCGGAGGCGGGCACATGCATGTGCTGTACGGCTACGACACCTCCGGCAACCAGGTCTACTGGGGCGACCCGTGGCCCTCCAACTACCGCTACAACTGGGGGGATTACAACTACTACGTCAACAACAACGCGTTCATGTGGACCCACTCGCTCTACCGGATCGGAGCGTGACCCCATGACCGCGATCCGCACGTCACCGATCCAGGCCACACCGGCCCAGGCCTCATCCAGCGGCCCGTCACCAACCCCGTGGTCACCGAGGCGCCGCACACCGAACCGGCACGTGTCCGCCGGCCGCACCCCCATCCGCAAGGGCGCGGCAGTCGTGGTGCTCGCCGCCGCCGCGGCCCTCGGCGCACTCTCCCCCGCCACCGCCCACGCGGCGGCGGTCGGCAACTTCCCCACACCCTTCACCGCCGCCGACACCGCTCAGGCGCGCAAGGCGGCGTCAACCCCAGCCTCCCTCCTCACCCTCTCGCGCTTCTTCGCCCGCGATGGCGCGATCGCGCAGAGCGCGGCCCGGCCACATCTGGTCGGTCCCTCGGTAACCGTCTACTTCCTGGACCCGGGGTTCGTCGCCGGACGCCCGGGCGCCCCTGTCGCCGATCCGCAGTTCATCGCGAGCAAAGCGGTCTCCGCGGACGGCCAGGTCGCCTCGGTGTGGACGGTACGGACGGAGAAGGGGTGGAAAGTCGTCAACATCGCGACGGGCGGTGACGAGACCCACTACGTCGGCGAGGCGCACGGCCTCGGACCCGTCTTCCGGGAACCGCAGATCGACGCCTGGTACGTGGTGCGCGACGGCCGCGTGCTGCCGCTCGACCCCGACGCGCGGCGCGCCGTGGGGAGGGGCGGCGTGACCCTGGGCGCCTACCAACGCCTGGTGCACGCGAGGTACGGCGACAAGCTCCCGGGGTCCGCCTACGACCGGGCCGGCGAAGGCGGCGGTTACGGCGGTACAACCGCGCCCCCGCGCGCGTCCACCGCACCCGCGGCGACCGCCGGGGGAGCCATCATGGCGGGCACCACCGCCGTGTCCGTCGCCGCCTTGCTCGGAGCCTGTTTCGGTGTCCGCCGCATACGACAGACGCGCCGCGTCAGCTGAGCCGCCTGCCCAGCCCCGCGCCCCCCGTGCCCCAGACCCACCCGGCCTGGTGCACGGGGGTTGTCCGCCGGGCCCACGCGGCGGATTTCCGTCCTGACCAGCAGCGTGAACCAATGGCTGCCCCCTCCAGCCGCCACCCGAAGCCGCCCCCGATCCCCGATGCGCCGGGGGCCAGGAGTTTCGCGACCAGTACGGCCGCGTCATCTGCGCGGGCAAGGCCGATAGCCCGCGTCAGCGGCTGTCGTCGTACTTCCAGGACCTGGCCACTCCCCCGGCACCCGCAGCTTGGTCACCACCGCCGCCCCGGTGGAGCGGACCGAGGTCACCACCGAGGACGCTGGCCGCCGCGGGGCGCCCGAGCGGTCATTGAGGGCTTGGGCCGCCTGGACATCCTGGTCGGCAACGCCGGTCTCATGCTGCTCGGGCCGCTCCTGGCGCGGACCTGAGCGGCCGGCGGCGCATGGTCGACATCAACGTCATGAGCTTGACGCACACCGCCCGTGCGGTCGTTTCCCACCTGCTCAAGGCAGCCGCCGAGGAAGGGCCGGGCCGCCGACACCGTCAAGAACGACTTGCTCGCCGGCCACGCTTGCGCCATGCACGAGCACGGTCGCTGACAAAGGCCATTTCCGCAGGTGGGGAGGATTCACACACGTGTACCACCCACGGGACGTGTCCGCACCGGAGGACGTCTGGCTCTCGGTGCGCGACCTCTCGTGCATCGCCGTGCCGATCTTCTGCGCCGCCTCGGCCGTACCTTCCATGGCCTGACGGATCGCGGCTGTGTCGTCGCCTCCGGCGGCCCCTGTCCCTGACGAGCCTCTCGGTCGAGCGGAGGAGCTGTTCGGCCTGGTTCCGGGTCTCCGCGGCCTCCCGGCGGCCGCGGCGCTCCTCGGCGTGCTGCTCCGCCTCGCGGACCATGCCGGGTCTCGTCCGCTACGTCTATGAGCCCGACCGAGTGAGCGATCGCCCGCCGACTCCAGCAGCGGCAGCTCATCCCGCCGCTCAGCCATCGGCTCACCGGTCACCGGTCACCGGTCCGATCGGGATGCTCCCCAGGTGCCGCTCGTCCGATTGCGATCGCGACCTCATCAACTTAGCTTCAAGACGTCGGTTTTATTCCGATAAGGCCAACATCATTCCTTATGTTGACCTTTCCCCGCGGCATCGAACGGAGCATTCATGTCGGTGATGACCGGTACCCAGCCCCAGCAGCAGTTCGGCCAGCAGATCGGCGCCCCGCAGGGCCAGCTCGCACAGGTGGTCCAGCAGGCAATCCAGCAGGCCTGTCAGCAGGCGAGCCAGCAGATCGCGCAGCGCATGCAGCAGACGCTGCAGCAGATCCAGCAGGTCCAGCAGCAGCTGCAGCAGCAGGGCATGGCCCACCAGGCGCACCCCTACCTCGCGCTCGCGCTGCACCACACGCTGCAGCAGGGCGTCCGCAGCGCGGTGGAGCAGTCCGTGCAGCAGGCACTGCCGACGGCGATCGTGACGCTGCTCCAGCAGAGTCAGCAGGGCGTCCAGGGCATGCCGGGCCAGCAGCAGTGGGGCGGCGGGTACGGCCCGCAGTCGTTCGGCCAGCAGTTCCCGCAGTACCAGCAGCCCGGCTTCGGCCCGATGGGTCAGCCCTTCGGCATCGGCTGACGTACGGCGGCGCGTGATGCGGTGTGCTCAGGGTTGCTTCTTGGGCACACCGCATCACCGTGGAAGCGCGAGCTGCCCGGCACCGGATCAGGAACCAAGGACGACAGAGGCGTGGTGAAGGTGGACGTAATGGTCAAGGAAAGGCCCGGGAGCAAACCCCGAAACAACCGCGAGAGCAGATCAGAAGGCTCGGGGGCCGGTGGGCCGGGACCCGAAGGCATGGAAGCGCAACCACGCCGGACGGGCGCGCCGTCACCGATCACGGTGCAGCCGCGCCGGGTGCGGTACATGGTCACCCCGCTGCCGCAGCATCTTCTGTCACCGGGAGTTCCCGAACTGGGCATGGACGCGGTGTGCGACCAGTTGGAGCAGATGCCCGAGGTCACGGTGGTCCGCAGGCTCCGGCCGTCGGAGAAGCTGAAGGCCGCCGGGCTGTACCCCTCCTGCCCGGAAGTAGTGGTCGTCGAGGCGGCCGAGGCCCAGGTGCCGGCCATGCGGTCGCTCCATGTGCACATCGAGCCGGACCTGCCACTGGCCGGGGCAGGGCCGGTTTCCGCGCCCGCGGCGGGGATGCCGGCGCTGCGCGACCCGGGGCTGGTCACGCCGCTGGAGCAACCCACCGAGATCGCGCTGCGCGTCTGCGGCCCGGACGGCGAACCGCTGGCCGGTGCAGGGGTGTTCCTCATCGGTGCGACCTGGCCGGCCCAGGGCATCACCGGGGCCGACGGGACGGCCACTGTCATGCTCGCGACGGAAACGGCGGAGTCCATCCAGTCCCTGTACGTGCGGCCCGCGGGCGGTTACACCGACCGGTGGATCCTCCGCCCCGACCTCTCGGCAACCCAGGAAAACCTCGTCACGCTCACCCCGCTCGCCAAGGTCTACCCCGATCTGGAGCAGCGGCAGCAGTACGGCTGGGGCCAGCAAGCCATGCGAGTGGACCGGCTGCCCCCGACGTTCCGCGCCTTCGGCATCAAGATCGCGGCCATCGGATCGGGCGTCAGCACCGCGCACCCCGATCTGGAGCAACGGGTGCGCTCCGGGGTCGACATCGTCCGCGGCACAAACGAGGGCTGGGCCCACGACACGCTGGGCAGCGGCACCCACGCCGCGGGCATCATGGCCGGGGCGGACACGGGCAAGGGCCTCATCGGCATCGCCGTCGACGCCGAGATCGAGGTCTGCCAGGTGATGCCCGACGGGTATTTCAGTGACCTGATCGCCGCCCTGGACCACTGCATCGAGACTGGCGTCGACATCGCCCACATCGGCGTGGCGACCCCGTACCCCTCGACCCTGGTCTCCCTCAAGCTCGCCGACGCCAACGCGGCGGGCATCGCCTGCGTGGCCCCGGCCGGCGACACCGGCGGGCCGGTCGCCTTCCCGGCATCGCTGCCCACGGTGTTCGCCGTGGGTGCCCTCGGCGTCTTCGGCTCGTACCCCCAGGACACATCCCAAGCCACACACCGCGGGGCGCAGTTGACACCGGAAGGGCTCTTCGCCGCACCGTTCAGCTGCCACGGCCCGGGAGTCGACGCGGCCGCCCCCGGTGTGGCGGTCCTGTCGTGCGCGCCGGAAGGCGGATACACGGCCCTCGACGGCACCGGCACCGCCTCTGCCCACGTCGCCGGCCTGGCGGCGCTCGTTCTCGCTCACCACGAGGACTTCCATGGCCAGCTGCTGTCGCGGGGACCCGGTAGGGTGCAGCACCTTTTCGAGATCATCGCGGCCAGCTGTCGCCAGCTGGCCACCCCTGGCACGCTGGAGGCGGCCCGCGTCGGCCGCGGTCTGCCCGACGCCCTCGTCGCCCTCGGACTGGCTCCCGGAATCCAGCTCGCACCCACCCTGGCGCCCTACGCCCCGTCCATGGCCGGTTAGCCACCTCCCACCGCGCAAGCACACGGTTCGGCACCCGCTCCAAGGGAGCGGGTCCTGAGCCGCATCGGACGGCGGGCCCGACAGGTCCACGCGCGGTCCGAGTGCAGAGCAGGCGGGAGCTGGTCACCGAGCCGAATGGCGGTGCCGGAGTGTCCCAAACTCACCCTGGTGTGCCGTTGTTGATCGCGGTCTGTCGGTCGTCGGCCGGGCACCGCACCCGGATCGACAGGGCCGTCTGCGCCGGGACTCCGCCGATCAGGCTGGCCGCCGCCCTCATCGCCGCACAACCTGGGCGCCGGCCTTTCCGGTGACCACACCCGCCAGACGTCCGCCCGGCGGTGAGCTGTCGCCGACCCAGCGCACCGTCAACCACGCGCTCTCGACGGCGCGGGCGCCGGTCGGGCGTAGCGTGGCCCGGCTGAAGTCCTGGCGCATCTTCCGCACAGCCCGGTGCAGCCCGAATCGAATGACGTCCATCTTCGCGGCCGTCCTCACACTGGAGCGACAGCAGGGCGCCGGCGGCCGCCGCCGTCGGTACGAGCCGGCAGCTCAGCGGTGTACGACTTCGCCGAACTCCGTCATTGAAACGTGGTGGGAGCCGGGTCTCGTGGAGGTGTCCCCAGCTCGCGTGCCGCCAGGGCCCAGCTGAGTTCCACCGCGGTGTCCGGAGCGTCCAGGCTGGTGCCGGTCAGCTCCTCGAGACGGCGCAGACGGTAGCGGACGGTGTTGACATGGACGTGTGCTCTGAGCGCGACTTCACGGATGTTCCGTCCCCTCTCCAGGTATTCCCGCACCGACTCCTCGATGAGCGCACCGAACTCCCCCTCCGCCTCCAGCGGGCGCAGATAGCGGTCGAGCAGCAACTCGGCGAGTTCCGGCTCGGCGACGACCGCCACCCGCCACGACAGGTCGCTCAGGTCGTACACGCCGCGCAGGCCGTACGCACGGGCGGCCTCCAGCATCCTGCCGGCGGCACGGAAGGAGCGGTGCACCGCGACCAGACCCGTCGGCGGGCCGAGCCCCGCCGTCACCTCCGGGTCACCGGTCTCCGGCCTGGCCTCGACGGCTCCGGCGACAGCCTCGTCCAACACGGTGAGCAGCGCGCCCCGGCCGTTCCAGCGACCCTGGGTCTCCAGGGAGCGTTCCAGCGCGTCCGGACCGACGTTGCCGCTCGGGACGGCTCTGATGGCCCGGTACGGCCGCGACGGGTCCAGCCCGTAGATCGCCGCACCGCTGTGGATCTCCGCCGCGCTCAGCGTCCCGTAGAGCAGTCCGCGCAGGAAATCGGCGCGACGACGGGCGTCGAACAGGGCGGACGCGACCTCCGCCTGCCGGTGGACTGCGGCGATCTGCAGGCTCGCGACGTCCGCGAGCTCCCACAGGCACCTGGTGCGGTCGACGATGAGGCCGGGGTCCAGTCCGTGTCCGGCCGCCTCGGTGATGAACAGATCCCGTATCGCGCTCAGCGCCCGGCGGAAGGCGCGGAGCCCGTCGCTGAGCGGTACGCCTCGGGCGACCGGTCCCGGGCCACATCGGCTTCGCCGAAGTCCTCCGGCTGGGGCGCCGTCCCTTCCCGCACCACCGCGAGAGCCCGCTGGAAGTGCCGATGCCAGATCTGGTCGAGGAGTTCCCGTGGGACCGCGCGGTAGGACGGGATGTGGTCCGTCAGATCCGCGTGGAACCGCCCGCCCACGTGCCTCTGCTGAGCGGTCATCGCAGCGATGACCCGTTCCAGGGGCACCGCCGCGCACGACTGTCCGGGCATGGACCTCACCTCCGCCCCTCGGGTACCGCCCGTTGTACACCTGAACAATGTGCCGACCTCGGGCCTTGACCAGGGAGCCGTCGACAACGCCCCACCCCCGACAGCACAGTGGCACGGCAGCGGAAGGAGCACAGCGGCGCGTACACAGCAAGGCACCGATCGACCGTGCTCAGTACCGCCCTCGTGCCATCGGCCACCCTGACGAACCGTGCGGAGACCACCATGACCGACGAGCACCAGCACCGCTCCGACCGCCCCGCCGCCGACACCGGCCCGCGCCTCGCCCCACTGCCCGAGGACAGCTGGGACCGGTCCACACGGGAGTTGCTCGCCCCGATCCCCCGGGATGCCGACGGTCACCTCGCAAACATCTTCACCACCTTGGTGCGGCACCCCGGCCTCTTCCGGCACTTCCTGCCGTTCGGCAGCCATCTGCTGCGCGAGGGCCGTCTGCCGGGCCGGGCCCGGGAACTGCTGATCCTGCGTACCGCGTACAACACCCGGGCCGGTTACGAATGGGGGCGGCATGTACCGCTGGCCAGGGCGGCCGGGGTCACGGACGAGGAGATCCGGCGGGTCGGCGCGGGCCCGGACACCCAGGGGTGGACGCCGGCCGACGCCCGTCTGCTGCGTGCCGCCGACGAACTGCACCGGAACGCACGCCTGTCCGCGGCCACCTGGTCCGCACTCGCCGCCGACCACGACGAGGCACAGCTCATCGCAATCACCATGCTCGTCGGCCAGTACCACATGGTCGCGTTCTTCCTGAACTCCGCCGGCACTCCGCTCGAGCCCGGCTACGCATCGGACGCCCTGCCCGGGCCCGACGGAGCCCTCGCGGACACCGCGGAAGGGGGACACGGCCATGGCTGAACCCCGGCACGCCGCAACCAGCCACCCAGTCGGCCTCCTGACCGGCCGGAACATACTGGTCATCGGCGCGGGTACCCGCCCCAGCGACGATCCGAGGGCCCCGGCGGGCAACGGACGGGCGGTGGCGGTGCTCGCCGCCCGCGAGGGAGCCTCCGTGGCCTGCGCAGACGTCTCCCCCTCCGCCGCGGCGGCCACCGCCGCCCTGGTCGGCGAGGAAGGCGTTCGTGGCCTCCCTGTGGTCGGTGACGCGACGGATCCCGGCCAGTCCTCGGCCGTGGTCGCCGAGGCCCTCCGCGAACTCGGCGCGCTCGGCGCGCTGGTGGTCAACGTCGGCATCGGCCTCGGCATGGGCCTGGCGGACACCTCGCCGCAGCAGTGGGAACGCGTGCTCTCGCTCAATCCGAGCGCTCCCTTCCTCGCCGCCAAGTACGGACTGCCCGCGATCGCCGGCGGAGGATCGATCGTCTTCGTCGGTTCCGTGGCGGGGCTGCGCGCCGCCACCAACTCGCCCGCCTACGACAGCTCCAAGGCCGGCCCGTTCGGACTCACCCGCCATGTCGCCAAGGAGGGTGCGCCGCGCGGGATCCGCGCCAACCTGGTCGTCCCGGGCCTGATCGACACCCCGATGGGCCGCGAGGCCTCGGCCCGGCGGGCGTCGCGTTCCACCTCGTTCAGCCGTATACCGCTCGGGCGCCAGGGAACCGCCTGGGAGGTGGCCGAAGCCGTCACCTTCCTCCTCTCCGACCGCGCCTCCTACATCACCGGGCAGAGCCTGGTGGTGGACGGGGGGGGTTGAACGCCGTCTGAGCACGTGGCGCCTGTCGGATCCGCCGGGCGGGGACGGTCCCTGCGGGCCAGGGCATCGACCGAGGACCGCCCCCTCAGGGTCACTTCGGAGCGCGGGCCGAAAGCTAGGAATGCCCGGCGTCGCGCGCGGTTCCGCCGGCGCGCGCCTTCACGGTAGGTCGGCGAGAGGGGCGCTGGGTTGCCAGGTGACGGGGAGGACGACGTCGACACCGTCGCGGCGGGCCAGCGGCAGCAGTCGGCTCATCGTGGCATCGATGTCGTCCAGCAAATAGGGCATGGGCCTCAGGGGCCGGTGCAGACCGACGAAGAAGTCGTCCCAGTGCACCAGGACGACCCGGCGGGCCCCCGTCGCGGCCACGACCTCGTCCCAGTACGCACGCAGGAACTCCGTCGACTGCTTGCCCAGCGTGCCGATGCCGAGATAGATGACGTCGGCGGCCCGGCCTCGCAGGGCGCCGGGACGGTAGTTGGCACTGGCGTGCAGCAGGATGCGGCCCGTCGGATGGGCGACGAGCACGCTGTAGGCGGTGCCGGTCTTCCATGCGCGGGCCCGGGCCGGTGGCACAAGAGGCTCGTCGACGGTTCCGGGACAACGGTCACCGGGGCTGTGCACGGAGTCCAGGAAGGTGAGGTCGAAGCGGCCGTAGGAGACGGTCTCCCCGTCCGCGACCACGCGCAAGGACGACTCCGGCACTCCCAGGCCGCGGCCGATGTTCGCGGTGGAGGGGGATCCGACCAGCTCCGCGCCGGTCTCCAGTGCCCACACCGGCGCATCGAGGGCGTGATCGTAATGGGAGTGAGCGCAGAACACCGCGGCCAGACTTTCCACCCGCAGCCGGTCGACCGTGGCCCGCACCAGAGAGCGGTCGGGCGCGATCGAGCCCAGGGCGACGCGAAGCATCCCCGGCCGGGTGACGAACCCGTCGCTGAGTACGGCCGTCTCCCCGTCCGACAGCAGAACGGTACTGGTGCCAAGGAAATGGGCGACCACCCCGTGGCCGCTCGTCATCGGGCGCTGTTGGTAGGGCAGATAGGGGCGCAGGCTCGGACGACCGACAGGCATTCTCATGCCTGCATCCTCACCTGTTCAGCGGCTCCAGCCGATCACTTGGTACTCCGGTCAGACATCGTGTCCTGTGCTGGTTGTCCTCGTTGTCCGGTCGTGGACGGAACCGCCTCCGGCGGCGGCAGCAGCTGAGTTATGTCGTGTCGGTTCCCGCCAGTGAGCGTAGCGGCGAGCGGTGTTCCCTGGCGGTCGACGATCAGGTGGTACGTGGAACCGGGACGGGCGCGGTCAACTGGCGAGGGACCGGCATGCTCCCCCCTGAGATGTCTTTGAGCGCCGGACGTGCGAACCGTCCACAGCGCAGTCGTACAGGTCCAGCAGGTCGCGCGCGGCCCTGCCCCAATCGCGAACAACGACACGTGCAGAGGCCCTTCGTGAGCAGTGCAGCCGGCGTCGATCCACCGCGGCCCCGCCGCCCTGCCCGAGGCGCTGCGCCGGGGGCTTCTCGACCGCGCGGACGCCGAGCGGTTCCTTGCCGAGGGCGTCCACCTGGTCGAACTCGCCGGTAATCCTTCCCTGGCGGCCGACCTGGTGGACCGTCTCGCCGTCCACCCCGGCGACGAGGTGCGGCTCGCCGTCTCCCTCCGGCCCGAGCTGACGGAAGCCCGACGCACAGCGATCGACTTCACAGTGGCCCCGCACGCACGGCGTGACGTGGACTGGGTGGCGGCCGGCATCGCCGATCAGGACGTGCTGCACCGGGCCGCTACCTCCGCCCACCCTCTGCTGCGCCGCGCCGCGGCCTGCAGCCCCCATCTGCCACCCGGGCTCCTGCGGCTTCTGGCCGAGGACACGGACATCGTCGTGCGCACCCACCTGGCTGTGTATCACCCCGACACCCCTGAGGAGGTTCTGATGAGCGTGTACGCACGGCTCGGCGGGACGTTCTCCGCCTGGATGGCGACCGGCCACCCCGCTTCCCCCGCGAGGGGCTCGCCGCCCGCTACGCGGACCATCCAGACGGAATCTACCGACAGCTGGCAGTCCACGACCCCGCCGCCGGCCCCGGTCTGATCGAGCGGCTCAGCCACGACCCGGACGTCCGGACGCGCCAGGCGGCGGCCCGCGACCCGCGCCTGCCGCTCCCCCGGCTCCTCGAGGCTCTCGCCCTGCCCGAGCCGGCCTCCAGTGCGGGCGCCAACCCGGCCCTTCCCCCGGGTGAGATGGCCGTGGTCATGGACGAGGCCGGGGTGCCCGCGTGACGACGGGCGCCCGGAGCGGCGCGGCCGAGGTGTCTGCGGCCACTGTGCACCTGCAGCAGCACGGTCACCGGACAGGTCGGAGATGGGGTGTCGGCACCTTCTGCCAGCCGGCTGGAAAAGGCGGGCGCGCATGTGCTGCGTGAGGTTCTCGAGGATCTCGCGCGGCCACGGGCTGCGGACGGCTGGCAGCCGGAGCAGGGTGTCCTGGAACGCTCCGGGTCGGCCAGGAACAGGTGACGGGGGGGCACTGCGCGGGCGGGTCGTCGCGGAGGACGCCGTGGGGCATGTCGCCCGACGCGGAGACCCGCAGGTACGGCTCGGGGAAGGCTGGCCACAGCCACAACGAGTCGCCGAGCCGGAGGAGGAGATCGCAGCCCTGACACCGTTGCGCGACATCCTCGTCCATCGAATGCCCTGGTTGGGGACGCCAAGCGACGTCCCCCTGGAACGGGCCGCTTGATTCCGGCGTCCCCCCAACCGCTCCCGAGCTGAAGCGGAGTGGTCGCCCTGCCCGTCCCGCAGGAGATCGAGTACAAGGACGACGGCGAGCGGAAGGCCGCCCTGGCCGCTCACCTTGTGTGTGCCGCGACCCGTGCCACCTACAACCTGGTCGACGCCGCCCCAGACCGACCGGCTGATCGGCGCCTGCCAGACGCTCGCGTGGCATCACGGGTACCGCACGGATGCGGCCGGCGGGGTCTGACTGACCGTGCCGGGCGGCCCGCTCTACCAGGTGTCACCGGTGAAGGTGTGCTTCACGATGTCTTCAGTCCGATGGCAGCACATACGCCTCGTCACGTCGGGCGTCGGCGGCAGCCAACAGGACCTCCGCCGCCGCGGTGCGGACGTACAGCACGTACCGGCCGCTGCGGTGCGCGTCGACCAGGCCGGCCGCGCGGAGGGCGGTCAGGTGTTGGGAGACGCCGCCGGCGGTGACGCCGGTGCGGCGGGCCAGGTCGATCGTCGAGGCGGGGGTGTCGAGTTCGGCCAGCAGTCGGGCCCTGGACCGGCCGATGACCGCGGCCAGGGCCTGCGGGAGGGCGGACCGCCGCTCCCAGAGTGTGGCCACGCCGCGCGGTGGATAGCGCAGGGTGGGTTGCCAGTTCGGGGTGATGACGGAGAAGACCCGGGGCCAGGCGAACACCGACGGAACGAGGAGCAGGCCACGACCGCCGAGTTGCCGACTGCCACGAGCGTAGTGGTGCCCGACGTACAGGGTGTCGTCGTCCCAGGTCACGCTGGAGCCGAGGTCACCGAGCAACTGGTCCGCCCCGTGTTCGGCGAACAGCCTGGCCCGGTGCAGCACGTCACCCTCCAGGAGAGGGCGCATCCGGGGCCAGTACGGGGCGAGCGCGATGTCCCAGTAGGCCTCCACCAGTTCGGCGAGCTCGGCGAGACCGCGGCGTGGATCGGCGCGCAACTGATCGATCCGCTCGGAACGCGGCGCGCGTCGACCACTGAGGCCGGACCGGACCTGCTCGGGGGGCGTGGAGCGCAGTACCGCCAGCTCAAGACCCAGATCAGCGACCGCGGTCGTCGGTGGCGGTGCGACGAAGACCGGTATCGAACGGGGCGGTTGCGGGACCAGATCGGCGAGCAGGCTCCAGTCCAGACCCGAGGCGGTCAACCGATGAAGGACCTCGTCGGTCCACGGACGGTACAGCGGGTGCCCGGCCGGGTGCTTCAACACCCTGACACTTGCCACCACTTCCCACAGCGGCGACAGGGCGAACCGGGTGCGGGCCAGGTCGCGGACGGAGAACGCCAGGTCCAGCACGGTGCCGCCCCTCTGCTCGGAAAACCCTGCGGCCAACGGGCCAGGATTCAGTACAGCCTAAATTCCTCGCTCGCCGGTCGGCGCGGCGGGAACCTCACTCCATGACCAGCACTGATCTCGCCCACGGGCCGGGCACGGCCGCTCCCACCACCGATCCGCATCCCTCGGCTCTGCGAAACCCCGGCTTTCGCCTGCTCGTCGGCGCCGCTGCGGTGAGCAAGCTCGGCACCGCGGTGAGTTCCCTGGCGATGCCGCTGACCGCCGTCCTGGCCCTGCACAGCTCAGCCGGACAGGTCGGCTTCCTGGCAATGCTGAGCACCCTCGCCTTCCTGCTGATCGGCCTGCCGGCCGGAGCCTGGGTGGACCGGTTCCGCAAGCGGCCGGTGATGATCGCCGCCGACCTGGTCAGGGCCGCGCTCTTCGGGTCCGTGCCGGCCGCCTGGCTGCTCGGCTGCCTGACGATCCAGCAGCTCTACCTGGTGGTCCTGCTGGCAGGCGCGGCCACGGTCTTCTTCGACGTGGCCACACTGAGCCACCTGCCCGAACTGGTTGGGCGCAGCCAGCTCACCCAGGCCAACGCCCATCTGGTGACGGTGGACGCCCTCACCCAGATCGGGGGAAGGAGCGCGGGCGGCTTCCTGGTGGCACTGCTGTCCGCCCCGACAGCGATCGTGGTCGACGCGGCCGGCTACCTGTGGTCGGCGATCCTCCTGCTGCGGATCCGCCAGGCGGAGCCGCAGCCGCAGCGCGGGCGCGGCACACGCCTCAGCGGCGAGATCCGGGAGGGCCTGCGCTTCGTCCTCGGCCACCCGACGTTGCGGGCCGTCGCGCTCGCCGGAGCACTGACGAACCTGTCCATCCAGCTGTGCCAGACGATGCTGCCGGTGCTGTTCGCCCGTGAACTCGGCTTCCCCGACGGTGTCATCGGCCTGTTCTTCGCAGTCGGTGGTCTCGGAGTGTTCATCGGTTCGGTGTCGGCCCGTTGGCTGGCCCGCCGGATCGGCGCCGGCCGGGTCCTTTGGCTGATGGGCCTGGCCGTCGCACCGTTCGGCGTTCTGCTGGCGCTGGCCGATCGCGGACCGGCCCTGTGGCTCGCCGCTGGGGCCTGGTTGATCACCACGTGCAAGGTCGGCATCGACAACGTGATCAAGGTCAGCTTCCGCCAGAGCGTGACCCCGGACCACCTGCTCGGCCGGATGAACGCCACCATGCGGGTCCTGCTGACCGGCTCACTCGCGGTCGGCGCGGCCCTGGCCGGCCTGGTGGGCGAACTCGCCTCTGTCCGTACCGCCCTGTGGGTCGGCGCGGCCGGCCTCGCCACGGTCTGGATACCGATCTTCTTCTCACCGCTCCGCACCCGGCGCGAACTGCCCGGCTCCGGCGCCGCGCGTATGCGGAGCCGCCGGCCCAGCCGGGTGTGACGAGCAGAGCCGGTGGGCGGCAACACCCCTCCCAGACCAGGTGGATTCTGCCGGCCAGTCCTCCGCGCGGGCGGCCGGGGTTCGGCGGTCCGCGGCCTGCAGGGCGGTCACCGTCGGCGCACCAGCGGCGATGCCGGTCGTACACCATGGTCGTCCACGGGCCGAAGCGCGGTGGCAGGTCCCGTCACGGCACGCCGGTGGGTCCCGGTGGAGGATCCCGTTGATCACCCGTCGGCGCGTCTGGCAGGTGACCGGGGTGCAGTGGTCGAGCGGCAGGGTGAGCGGTTCGGCGGTCGGCGAGGACCGGAATGGACGCCCTGCCCGGCACAGCTGGACGAGACGGGCGCCGGCGCGCCCGCCGCCACCGCCCGGATGCGCACCCTCCCGCGCCGCCGACGGTGGCGACCTGAGAGCCGGTCGGCCTCAGCGCCCGGCGAAACGGCCCACCAGGACCGCGAGCCGCTACGCCGCCGCCTCGCGCGGCAGTGCGTCCGGAGGGGGTGAGCCAGACCAGCCCGTGCAGCGCCGACCAGAACACCTCGACGAACGCTCCCGGGTCGGCCTGCCCGGCGACCCCGCCCAGCGTGTCGACCAGTGTCCCGAAGGCCCCCCGCAGCGCCTCCGGGTTCTCCTCGTCGGCGAACAGCAGGCCGGTGTCGAGCAGGAACATGGACGTTGATGACGCCGCCGCCCTCACGGACCTTCTGAGTCAGCGCGTCGACCCAAAGGAATGAGTAGAGCCGCCACAGGCGCCGCTGCTGTCCAGGTTCATTGCCGCATCCCGACCGATCACCCTGCCGAGGCGGGACCAGATGAGCCCGCTCTTCAGTTGCCGCAGATCCCATAGGGCCGTCACGGAGAGTGGTGGGACCTGACCCCTCGTGCTCGGCACAGATGCCACACCCCGAACCCACGCCACCTACGCGTCAGACACGATCTGACCAATACGCCGACATCCACCGGACTCACCGGGGGCTGATCCACCCCCGATTTCAATGCCGACGGTTTTGTTTTCGGCACAAGCTATTACATCTCAGGATGCAATGCGACATTCATCACAGCTCGGAATTCTTAAGCAATGCGACGCGAGCCCCTTAGTGTGTTCGGACATCAGGCATAAACGGGATGTACTGCTCGTCTCCATCGAGAGCCGGGGATCCGCGACCGGGCGACGGAGCCCGCCGCCTCACCGGTCCCCGCATGGCTCGGAGCGACCGGTATCCCCTGGGCGCTGACGCGCAGGGACGTAGATCTCCAACGGACCTGCCGCACCTATGGACGACGCCGTGCCGGAACGGCGGCGCGCCTGTGCTCGCCCCTGCCTCGACGTGACCAGTACCAGCACCGATTCGGACACCAAGTGGTGCCGACGGAGGTAGATCTGTGGCATTGGCCAGAATCAAAGGGGCGACAGCAACCGTCCTCACCGCGGCGATCGCGGGAGCCGTGCTCACGGCGTGCGGGCAGCACGCAGGCGGGCACACACCCCAAAGCTCTCCCAGCAGCGTGACTCCCTCGACGAAGCTCTCCTCGCCCAGGCCGCACTCGTCGTCCCCGACGCCGTCGCCCTCGTCCGCTTCTCCGTCCCCATCCCCGTCGGCCTCCGGCCGCGCGGCACGAGTAACGCAGTCCGGCCACAATGGCGGCTCCACCGCCGTCCCGTCAGGGCCCGCTTCCCAGTCCAGCCCGGCGAACGCCTTCGGGCAACTTCCGAGCGCCCCGACGGGCTCCGACATGTTGATCGGCCACGGGGTGGAGGGCACCGGCAAGTCCGTAGCGCTCACCTTCGACGACGGCCCGGACCCGCGGTGGACCCCGCAGGTGCTGGCGCTCCTCGCCCAGCACCACGCGAAGGCCACCTTCTGCGAGATCGGGCCGCTCGCCCAGAGCTACCCGTACCTGACCAAGGCGATCGTCGCGGACGGGGACCGGCTGTGCGACCACTCGGTCCATCATGACGAGCAGCAGAACCGCAAATCGGTCGAGTACAACATCCACGAGATCGTCGACGCCAAGCGCGAGATAACCGATGCCGCGGGAAGCGGCGCGAAGCTGATGTACTACCGGGCACCCGGCGGTGACTGGAGCCCGACCATCCGGGGGATTGCCGGCGCCAACCACCTGCAGCCGCTGGGCTGGAGCGACGACGCCAACGACTGGCGGCGCCCGGGTGTGGACGGCATCCTGCGCAACATCAACCAGGACTTGCGACCCGGCGCGATCATCCTGATGCACGACGGCGGCGGTGACCGTTCGCAGACCGTGCAGGCGCTCGCCCGTCTCCTCAACCAGCTGGACGCTCAGGGCTACGGCTACGGCTTCCCGATCTGAGCTCGACGCTGTCGGGATCTTGCAGTCGGCGAGGTCATTCGCTGACGGCCCGCCAGGTCCACAGCCAAGGGATCTCGTGCCAGGCCACGGCCTAGTGGCAGACCCGTCCCCCGTCCGTGCCCGGTCCTGCGGGAAACCACGGGGAACCATGGCGCCGAGCGCTCACAGCACAGCACAACGGCCCCTGACGATATGACCTGGTCAGGGGCCGTTCACATGCGCGGTGGGGGTGGCATTTGAACCCACGGTGACTCGCGCCACGACCGCTTTCAAGACCGGCGGGATTCTGCGGCCAGACGCGGCTTGACCTGTACCTCGGGTGGGCACGGATCGCATCGTCCGGCCCATGCCGGCCAGAGGATGGCCGTGGGAGGCCGGCCGGGTCCGCGCAAGCCGCCGTGGCTGGGGCCGGACGTGCGACGGAAACGGTTCGGCCTGCCGCTCCGCGACGACCTGGCGTTCGAGACGCCGGCCAAGCAGCCGACCTGAAGCCGGCGAACGCGCCGTGGTCCCGGTTCCCCCGTGCGCGGGTCCGCGACCACGGTGTTCATGCACTCGTCCGACCACACGGGCGGCCAGTCCCGCCCCTGAGGTCAGGCCGTGGCCTCGACCAGCCGCTTCATGCCGGGCTGGTCGGTCACACAGCCCACCAGTCCGAGCGCCCGGGCCAGCGACAGGTCGCGCTCGTCGTTGACGGTCCAGGCCATCACGTCGATACCGGCGGCGCCGCACTTCTCCACAATGGCCCGGTTCAGCTGGCGCAGCTCCACGCTGACCAGAGTGGAACCGACCTTCTGGGCGCGGCCGACGAAGGTGTCGCGGTGGGCGCTGGGCCCTGCCACCAGCACGGTGCGGGCCTGCGGCAGCACGTTGTGGATCTCGATCAGTGCCGCGTCGTGGAACGACAGCACCGAGACCCGGTCCAGCAGGTCCCGGTCGGTCAGCACCTTGGCCAGCGAGCGGGCGGCGGCCACGTCCTTGATCTCCGCCTGGATCGGCAGCGTCGGCCCAACGGCGTCCAGCACCTCCCCGAACGTGGGGATGCGCTCGCCGAGGCCGGCGTCGAGCTCCTTGAGCATCCGCAGCTTCTGGTCGGCGATCGGACCGGAGCCGTCCGTCGTACGGTCCAGGGTCTCGTCGTGCATGACGACCAACTCGCCGTCCTTGCTCAGGTGCAGGTCCAGTTCAATGCCGTCCAGCCCCTCGCGTTCGGCCCGCAGGAAGGAGCGCAGGGTGTTCTCCGGCTCGGCGGCCATGACGCCGCGGTGGCCGATGGTGAAGAAAGACACTCGGTTGCCGTCCTTGGGTGTGGTGGTGCGGGGCAGCCGCACGAGGGCCGTACTCCCCGCCGGGCGGCGGGCGACCGCCCGTCGGAGCCCCAAGCCTAATCGGCCGGGCGGGCCCGATCAGGGTGAGGCAGGGTGCATACGGAAAGGGGACCCGCTCCGATTCGGTTCACCAGGGCGACAAGCGCTGAACCGTCTGGCCGAGCAGGGCCCGACTCTTCTCGACCGGCGTACCGGTGTCACGCCACTCCGCGCGCACCGCCCTCGCACTGGGGGCATGAGCAGATCCGGCGTACCAGGTGAGTACCAGTGGGAGCTTCGAGATGTCCCCACCCCTCGCTATGGGTGCGGACAGACCTGTTCGTCCGACTTCCCCACCACCTGCACGCTGACTTGCGGACGGGCGCCGTAACGGAGGGGCTCTTCCCGACGGTCGAGTGGGAGCCGGTGGGACGGACCGAACGGGAGCTACGTGTGATCGGGTGGCGGGACTGTCAAGGACGGCACCATGTCCGTGATCGACATTTAGCAAGTGAGCCGCCCGTGGTCCCGGACCGGCTCGGCCCGCGTCCCTGACAGGCGAGGGCCAGGTGGGCCCGGCACCCTTCCGAGGCAGCCGCAGTCCCCGGCTGTGTGATGCGGCTGCTGGGGTTCGCGGAAAGATTCGCCGGGGGGGGACGTCGATGCCGGCCACGTTTCGCCTCGTGCCGGTGGAGTATCTGATTGAGCAGCACGGCCACCGCCTCCAGAGAACTTTCGCGCGTGCCGCGGCCCGGATGATGAGGTGGCAGGTGACCGACCACGATGAGGCGGCGCCTGTCCGACCGTTGACAATGCTTGGGTGAGCCGGCACCTGGAGGTCGGCGAACGGATCCTCAGAACCGAGGCGCTGCACGGCGGCATCACTGCCGAGTTGCGGAGGCTGACGATCGGCACGTGGGACGGAGGGACCCGTGACCTGGTGCTGCGGAGCTTCGTCGACCCGTGCTACGTGGGGCACGCCGAGGACTGGCTGAACAGGGAGGCCGGCGCCCTGACACTGCTGGCGGGGACCCGCGTGCCAACTCCGGGACTGGTCGCGGTTGATCCGACCGCCGCGCATTGCGCGTATCCCTCGCTCCTGATGACACATCTGGCAGGCCGGACGGTGCTCGATGATGCACCGCAACTGACACCGCCCGATCGCCCGGCCCGCTGTCTTCACCAGCCACTGATCAGAAAAGCCGCCATCGGTCAACGGCTGTCCGCCACCGTCATGCGCTGGACATAGCTGTCACACGAGCAGGGTGGCGTGGCGGGATCCTCCTGCCACGCTCCCGTCACCGCCGCAAGAGGCCTGAGGCACGGGCCTTCTCAGCCGAGCCACCCGCTGGTGAGTGCCAGAGCGGCCGAGCCGTCGAGATCGGCCAGTTTGGTACCGGTGAAGGTGCGGGCCCACTCGGAGGTCTGGATGCGGAACGCGGGGCGGTCCGCGGTGAGTGCGTCCAGCAGCGGTTCGGCCGCCTCGGCCGCGGTCTGCGCCGCGGTGGACAGCTGCGGGACGGTGCGGTGGATGTACGCCTGGAGGGCCGAAGCGTACGGTCCCGCGGCGGCGATCTCGGCCTCCAGGTCGAGACCGATGTTGTTGACGAACTCGGTGGCCACGCCTCCGGGTTCGACCACGGACACAGTCACGCCGACGGAGGCGGCCACCGGCGCCAGGCTCTCCATGTACCCCTCGACGGCGAACTTGGCCGCGCAGTATGCCTCGTTGAAGGGCTGGCCGACGACGCCGCCGACACTGGTGACGGTGATCAGCCGGCCGCCCGAGGTGCGCAGGTGGGGGAAGGCGGCTTTGGAGACGTTCAGGACGCCGAAGAAGTTGACCTCCATGACCTGGCGCACATCGGCGACGGACTCGTTCTCCAGCGTGCCGAGGTGACCGGTTCCCGCGTTGTTGATCACGGCGTCGAGGCGGCCGTAGTCGGCGATCACGCCCTGGACTGCAGTGGAGACGGAGTCCTCGTCGGTGACGTCGAGCTGCCGGATGTCCAGTTCCACCCCGGCCTGCGCGGCCGCCTCCCGCAGGGCGTCGGCGCGGCCGGTGTTGCGCATGGTGGCGACGGTGTGCCAGCCGGACCGTGCGGCGGCGACGGCGGCGGCGAGGCCGATGCCGGAGGAGGTCCCGGTGATCAGAACAGTTTTGGAGGACATGGTGGGCCTTTCGCGTCGAGCACCAATTTCCGTGCGTGTACACACACTCTAATCATTGTGTGTGCGTACACGCAAACGGCTATGATCGGTCCATGGCGACGAGGAAGCTCACCCAGGCGGAGATGTCCGAGGCCGACTACGCCTTCTACGGTCTGGTCTGGGCCGGGACCGTACTCACCGAACGCGTCGACCGCGCCCTGACCCGGGCCCACGATCTGCCCGTCTCCTGGTTCGAGGTGCTGCTGTGGCTCGCCAACAGCACCGAGCCGGTCGCCGCCTCGGTACTCGGCAACAGCACGATGCTCAGCCGCAGCCAGGTCTCCCGCGTCCTCGACACCCTCCAGGCGCGCGGTGTGGTCACGCGTACCCCGTCCCGCACGGACGCGCGTTCCGTGGAGGTCGCGCTCACCCCGGAGGGCCGCCGCCTGTTCGAAGAGGCCGACGCGACCCGGCGCGCATGCCTGGCCCCGGTCTTCACGGACGTACTCGACCAGCGGGACCTCGAGGCCCTCGGCGGGGTATGGCGCAAGCTGAAGGCCCACAAGGACGCCCAGTAACGCCCGGTTTCACAGCAGGCGAAGATCACCGCCATCCACTCCCTGGCTCGGGAAAATGAGGTAGGCGAGTAAGTCGGTGATGAGCTGCTGCCATTCCTCGGGGTGTTCGACCGTGGGCCGGTGGCCGGTGTCGTGGCCGGGGCGGGGGACCGGCTGCGGCCGCGGAGCGGCCGGACAGCGGGTGGTGCGGCGCCCGGCGGAGTTGTCTCACCTACCCCGCATGAAGCAAGGAACGGGCACCGCAGCGTGCTGCGGGGTCAGGGCGTGAGGATGACCTTGCCCCGGGCGCGGCGGGCCTCGATGTCGGCGTGCGCCTGCGCGGTCTCGGCGAGCGGGTAGGTGCGCCAGACGGTGACATCGAGCTTGCCGAGGGCGATGAGAGCGGCCAGTCGCGGCAGGGCCTGCCAGAACCGGTCGGCCGGATCTCCGCCGGTGAAGCGCACCCCGTGCTGTGCGGCGGACATGTCGGCGATGGTGATCACCCGGGCGGCGTCGCCGACCAGAGCTGTCGACTCCGTCAGCACACCGGCGCCGGAGGCGTCGAAGACGTAGTCCACACCCTGCGGGGCGGCGACCTGGACCCGCTCCACCCATCCCTCGCCATACGCCACGGCGGTGGCGCCGAGCATGGTGACGCGCTCGATGTCGTGCTCGCCGGCGGTCCCGACCACGGTGATGCCCCGGGAAGCCGCGAGCTGGGCGGCGATGGCGCCGACGCTGCCGCCCGCACCGTGGATCAGCAGGGTGTCGCCCATCTCGGCATCCAGGTGGTGCAGTCCGCGGTAGGCGGTCTCACCCACGGTCACCAGGGCGGCGGCGGTGTCGAAGGAGACCTCCTTGGGCTTGGCGACCGGCCGATCCAGTACGGCGTACTCGCTGTAGCCGCCGACGGAGGCCGCGCCGAAGACCTCCTCACCGACCCGGGCAGTGGCGCCCTCACCGACCTTGTCGACGACACCGGCCACGTCCCAGCCCGGCAGCACCGGGAACTCGACCGGGAAGACACCGTCCATCATCCCGGAGCGGATCTTCAGGTCGATCAGGTTGACGGCGGCTGCCCGGACCTTGATCCGGACCTGGCCCGGACCCGGCTCGGGGGTGTCGACCTGGGTGAGGGTGAGCACGTCCGGGCCGCCGTAGCGGGAGTAGGTGATCGCGGTGGACATCGAGAACTCCAGGAAGGTGAGGCGTGGGCACGCACTGAATCATTCAGCTTGTATGATTGCCTTTCCGGTGTATCACACGACCCGTGTGAAACGCGAAGGCAGCGCTGGGTAACGTTCGTCACACACCATGTGTGATTTCGGATAGGATGGGCGCCATGCCGTCCAAGCCGCCCGTCCACCGCCGCCAGCCGAATCCGGACAACCCCCGCGTCCAGCGCACCCGTGCCCGCATCCTGGCCGTTGCCCGCGAACTGCTGCCCGAGGTCGGGCTGACAGGGTTGACCACCGCGCTCCTGGCCGAACGAGCTGGCGTCACCCGCCAGACCCTGTACCGGCACTGGCCCAACCGCGCGGCCCTGCTCTCCGACGTCACCCTGCAAGGCCCCGACGTCGGCTACCCCGAACCCGGCGCAGACGTACGCGCTGTCGCCACGGCCTGGCTGGTCAGCCTCCGCGCCGGTATCACCGTCCCCGCCACCCGCACCGCCGCGCTGGCGATCGCCGCCGAAGCCGACCATGACCCCGACAGCGCCCAGGCCATGGCCCGGATCACGGAGGACCGCCTCGCCGCGCTGAACAGGCTCCTGGAGCCTTCCGGCCTGCAGATCACCGCCGAGCAGTACAGCCTGCTCTACGGCCCCCTCCTCGCCCGCCTCTTCTTCGACCGGGCCGAAGCCACCGACGAGTTCATCGACGCCATCGTCACCCAGTGGCTCACCACCATCGACCACACGCCCGCGCGGAATTGAGGCATGCCACCGCGAATCGCGCGCCAAGAGCTGTGCGACGGGTGCCGCCTGATCGGCCTTCGGTCGATCAGGCGGCACCGAACACACGGCGGGGCGCAACCCGGCAACCCACCCGATA